>NZ_RZSA01000234.1:0-7587 GCF_003998075.1 Mesorhizobium sp. M2A.F.Ca.ET.037.01.1.1
TCTGGAGGCAGCTGAAAGAGCCCACCGGCGCGCCTTCGAATGTGGTTCCAATCATGCCGACACACTGGCGCTGCTTGCCGGCAGCAAAGCGCTGGTCGCCGGCGATCCGGCCGAAGCGATCCCGCTCATCGAGCGCGCAATGCGCCTCAACCCGCTTGCCCCGCCATGGTATTTCGGCATGCAGGGGCGCGTCCTGTTCACGGCCGGCAGGTACCGGGACGCCATAGCAGCGCTGCGACGGAGCACGCCGGATTCTCCGCACATGCTGATATTTCTGATGCTCGCCCATGCGAGGGAGGGCGAGGGGGCCGAGGCGGCCGCCATCGCGAGCAGGTTGCGCACGGAATTTCCAGGCTTCTCGGTCGACGGTTTCATTGCGGGGTATCCCGTCACCAATCCCGACGCCGTGCGCGCTATCCGCGACGCGGCGAAGCTGGTGGCGATCCGTTAGCCCCCGCCCAGAAACGCCGCGATCAGCTTCAACATATTGCCGTCCCGCCCGAACTCCTTGGTGTCGAAGTCGCGGCTGCCCTGGCGCTGCGCCCTGGAGAGCTGGTCGAGATAGGCCGTCAGTTCGGCCCTGACCTTCTTGCAGCCGGGATCGTTCTCGGCGGTGAGGCCGGTGCTGAAGGCGACGATCTTGTCGACCATGTCGATGATGCCGGCGCCATGCACCTTCTCGTGCGCGATCAGCCCGGCCGCGAACCTGTCCCAGCGCGCCTGCAGGGCGGGGTCCAGCTTTCTGGCCGGCTTCGGCAACGTGTAGGTGATGATCAGCTTCGGTCGCGCCGACTTCAGCACGCAGGCGCTGCCTTGCGGCTGGTAGTCGCGCTGCCAGGTCAGCTTGAAGAACGTGTGCGCGATGACGCGACGCCCGCCGCCGGCCGCGCCGACCAGCGGGCCCTTCTCGCCGATCGACAGATAGAGCTGCTCCGCGCTTTGCCCGGAGACGGCATAGGTCTCGATACTCTCGATGGGCTTCCACTCCGCCCGCGCAGGGGAGGCAAGGAGCAAGGCGCAAAGCAGGATGGCGAATTTCATGAGGGACTCGATGGGATTCCGTGCGTTAGGTGCATAGCGGTTGTCTCGTGCGAGATCAAAGCGCGCGGGCAATCCGTCCTTTGAGGAAGGAGACTACGAGACGCCGCGCCGGAACCCGCTCCGCCCGTCATCCGTTTCCTTGGCCAATCATCCCAACCGATGGGGGAGGACAAGATGACCCGCAACGAGATCATTTCCGTGCTTGGACCGGTGGACGAGGCCGTGATCGCCGACATCGCGCTCACCGGCGCAAGCCTCGAGGAGCTGCGCGAGGCCTTCGCCTGGATCGGCGCCGACGAGGCGCTGGTGAATGAGGGCCATGCCATGCCTGGCGCCCGCGTGGCGAGACTGATCGAGATCCTCGAACCGCCGGAGGACGAGCCCGAGGCGCCGCACGCGGCGGACTAGGGCGCCGGCGCTTCATGGGGAGGCGTTATAGATCCCCATCCCTGAAACAAAAGCCGCGTTCCCGACGTTTGCGAATGCAAACTCGCAAGGTGCGCCATTGCCATCCACCTCAATCAAGAAAACAGAGTACGATCCAACCAGCAGGATCCTCTCTGTGTGGTTCGTGGCCAGCGGTAAGCGCTACGACTTTGAGGGCGTGCCGCCGGAGACTTACGCCGCGTTCCGGTCGGCCTTTGTCAAAGGCCGCTTTTTCAACGACCATATCCGCGGTCATTTCCGGTATCGCCGCGTTACCGATTAGCTGTCCAGTTCAAGCGGCTCATGCTCATCCTGGAACTGGTGCCACATAACCTGTCTGATGTCTTTGCAGTCGACGACCTGGCCGCACGTCTCGCAGCGATAGAAGTCCGAATTCCGAATGGAGCCTGGCGGGCGGTGCACCGTCACCCCTTTCGGCGGACCCAGCTCGGAAAGCCTCGTCATCCTCGAAGCTTCCTCGCCTCGCGCTCCAACGTCTTTCGGTCGTTGCCGTGCTCGCCGATCAGTTCACGCACCTGCTCGGGCGTGATGCGATGCTGTTTGGCGAAGTAGCGAACCTCGTAATCCTCATTCGCCGAAACTCGGTCGCGGTCCCTGAAATCGCGCTTGGTCTTGTCGTCTGCCATAGCCGTTCCTCCTGGTGAGAGAGAACAGAGTTCCGCACCGAATGTTCCCATTAGCTGCAGCTAACGGAACTGAAACGACCCTGCGCTATTGAATCAAACTTGAGTGATGCGTTGGGGCTCTCATGCGTAAGCCGGTTCGGCTGTCCTTCATTCGCCCGATGGAGCCTGAGCTTGTCGAGCAACCGCCAAAGGCAGACGGTTGGAGCCATGAGGTGAAATTCGACGGCTACAGATCGCAGATCATCAGGGACGATGAAGGCGTCCGTGTGTTCACAAAGTCGGGCATTGATTGGACCGCGAAGTACAAGTCGATCGCCAAGGAAGCCGAGACCCTGGAGGCAGAGAGCTTCATTATCGAAGGCGAGATGATTGTGCTCAACGAAAAAGGCCTGTCCGACTTCCATGCGCTGCGGTCGGCCATCACACAGCGGCCTCAGGCTCTCTATTTCGTCACATTCGACCTCCTGCATCTGAATGGCCATGACTTGCGCGACATGGCCCTGAAAGATCGCAGGGAGGTGCTGCAAGCGCTTATCCCGGCAGGTGGGCATATCCAGTTCTCGGAGGCTCTGCCGGGCACTGGCGACGCCGTTTACCACCTCGCGTGCGAGGCCAACCTGGAAGGCATCGTTTCGAAGCGCCTCGACAGTGTCTATCGCTCCGGCGCGACCATGAACTGGCGGAAAATCAAGTGCTACGTCGAAGCCGAAATGGACATCATTGGCGTGCAGCGTGAGGCGGGGAAGCCTGCCATGGTGCTGATGGCCGACAAGGGCCGGTACATGGGCGGTGCGTTTGTGACCTTCAAAGCCGACAAACGACAGGCTCTCTGGGATCGCGTGCAGGGCAAAGTTGGTGCTCCGCCTCCAAAGGGATTGGCAAAGCAGAAGGCGGAGTGGCTGAAGCCGGGCCTGGTCGGACGGGTGAAGTTCCTCAAGGGCGAGGAGACGTTGCGTCATGCCTCACTGAAGGATTTTCGCGAAAAGTAGGTGGAGTTACTGCGATGCCAGTTCGCCAGAAGGCGCAGGACGCCGGAATTTTCGAGCCTGCTGAATTGGAGTTCCTGGCAAGGGTGTTCGACCGGCTGAAAACTGAGGAGCAGACTGCCGATGAACGTGAGGCCCTGGCGTCCCGAATCCTCGCCAACTTCATGGCCGGCATCGAGGATGAGGAAGAGCTTGTTTCGCTGTCACGGCTGGCTCTGGGTCGCTCACACATGTCCTAAGCGGCATCACGGTCGTTGCCTCATTAGTCGCGCCAGCTGTTGCTGCCAAGCTACAGCCCTTTACATGAGATTCCATTAGAAAAGCCTTGTGCGGGGTTTCCTGGGTTTCGGGCGGACCATCCGGGGAAAGGGGCGCACAGCAGTTTGAGGGAAGATGACCCGTCGGCTTAGGTCGGCGGGTTTTTCTTTCGAGCGTCGGCTCTCATTTGAGATCGCACCTCAGATCGGTCGCGAGTCAAGGAGCGGTCTGCCATCCGTCGGCGCCACGTTCTATTGTCGGCGGTGAACTGGCCTTGCGGATCCGCTATTGAAGCGCGCCCGTCCGGCGCAAAGACAATTCCTCCAGCCTCTAAAGCTCTCCGCACAGCAAGCACACTGCTAGGTCGAGTGTTCTTTAGGCCGTTTTCGATTCCGCTGATCGTCGCTTCGCTGACGTTGGCCTTGGAAGCCAGGCGTACCCGCGACCAGTTCAAGAGGGCCCGGGCAAATCTGACCTGTTCTGCGGAGAGTTCATGTCGGCTGTCCATAACTCTGGAACATTCAATCTCGCTAAAATGTTCCAGGCCGATTTTTTGCAACGAAGCAGGTGGGCAACGAAGCTGCCAGGATTTAACATCGCGGCCGTGGTGGCGATGCGTCAGTATCGGGCCGTCCCATTTCTACCCAGGAGTGGACACCGGTCTGCGATCGAGTGTCACGGCGAAGTCGCAGACCGGCCCCCTCATCAACCTATTTGAGACAAAGCTCGCATGCGCGCTTCTGGGCGTCTCCACGCCAAGCAGAAGCAAAGAACACCACCTTCCGAGCGGGCGAGGACCGGTCGATCCAGATCCAGGAGCGCAAAATGCGCCGCCGGCCGCGATGACCGAAATCTCCAATTCACCAATCACGCGGTGACGCCGGAGCAGCGGAAGGGCTGCCCATGGGGTTCTGCCATCCAACGAACGATGCCCGCCGGGGGTACAGCGGGCATCATCTGCAAAAAAACTGACGATCAGGGGACTTCGCTCGTCAGTCAGGACCCGAAATGATCTCGCGGACTAAATGTTTCGCCGCATGGACCAATGCGAGCAAGCGAGGGACTTCAGTCTGAATGAGTTGGCGGCCGACGCCCTTCCTCCGTTGGGGGGGAAGGCGGCCTCCCTTTCCGTTTCGCCGTCCTAGAGTGTTTCACCGTTTCATGGAAACGGCGAACCCTCTATCTCTTTGTGTTGTCGCAATTCCAGGCGGAAAACCGCTCACACTTTTCCTGAAATTGCTCTAGAGCGGCCCGACAGTTCCGCGTTGGGGTAGCGTGGATGAACCGCCGGGCCTAGCCGACTCGGGTGGGGAGCCGGCTGTGGCAGATGGTATATTAGCGCATCTGCATGAAGATCACGGTTGATGACTTTCCACCGTTTTTCGCCCATGGCACAGGGGATGGACGGGAGCGGCCCGGCAGGCTGACGGGGTAGGCCAGCGAACGCCGGGCCTAGCCGGCGGGGACTCGGAAACGAAACATGGCACCGGCTCGCTTTAATATACGCCTCTGCCGAGGGATCGGCACGCTGCCGTTGGTAGTAAGCCGGAATCGCTAAAGCATGTCTCCCGAAAGTGGGAATCGGTTTCGGGATAAAGACATGCGTAAAATCAAAAACCTAAAGCGCATGGAGCGTATCTGAAAGATCGCGACGCGCTTTAGGCCGGCGCTGGCGAGCATCGTGGCACGGCTATCGCCGCCATTCCACCGGCGAGGCGCACTTGCCGATAAGAGCGGCCCGGCGGTTCCGTTGGGTAGCGTTGATGGATGACCGCCGGGCCTAGCCGGCGCTGGGTTTCGGGTGGCGAACGCGGCGCCGGCTGGCGAAACACTACGCTCTTGCCGAAATAGTTGGCACGTATCCATAAGGACGAACGAGGGAGTAGACCAACGTCGTCCCATCTCGGGACCGAATTGCTGGCATCAATTTTGCGTCGGTCGAATTGCTGGCACAGCAAGGGATCTTTTCACATTGCGATTGTCTGCTCAGCCTGCGCGAAAGCCAGGATCACCGAAATGCATATACTCGGCGCCGTTGCAGATCGAGGATGTACAGATCGACGAGAACGGCGATGTGACCGTCTCGATTGTTACTGACGACATCTACTCGAAGAATTCCAAACAGCGCTATCAGATTACGCTGACCGAAGCCGAAATCTGCGTGCTCTCCCGCGGCGCCGAACGGCGCTTTCGAGTATGACGCTCGCGAATAAATCGCGATTTATGCATCTCTGCGGCGTTCATGCACGAAGATGAGGCGCCGGGCGCCCCGCTCCATCCCACGCGGTGGAGCATGGGTGCTTCTCCCTACTTGCCCCTCCAACCCCTCCCGTCATAGGTTTTGCCGCTTTGGCGGGAGGAAAAGCGTTTTGGAGACCAATGTCGTCATTGTCGGCGCCGGCCCTGCCGGGCTCGCCGTCGCGGCCTGCCTCAAACAGGCGGGCGTCGATTTCCTTATTCTCGAAAAGGCTGATGAGGTTGCGCCGTCCTGGCGGCGGCATTACCGGCGGCTGCATCTGCACACGGTGAAATCCTTCTCCTCGCTGCCTTTCGTGCCGTTCCCGAAAAGCCATCCCCGCTACGTTCCGCGCGAAAAGGTGGTGGCCTATCTCGATGCCTATGCCGAGCGCTTCGGCCTTGAGCCGCGCTTCGGCGTCACGGTCAAATCCATCCGCCGCGAGGGCGAAAAATTCCTGGTCCAGACGGACGCCGGCGGGATCAGCGCCAGGAAGGTCGTCGTCGCCACCGGCAACAACGCCCAGCCGATCATGCCGGATTTCCCGGGCATCGAGGATTTCAAGGGCAAGGTGCTGCACAGCGCCGCCTACACCGAAGCGGCGCCCTATGCCGGCAAGGACGTGCTGATCGTCGGCATGGGCAATACTGGCGCGGAGATCGCGCTCGATCTGGCCGAAAGCGGCGCTCACCCCACCATCTCGGTGCGCAAGGGCGTCCACATCGTGCCGCGCCAGCTGTTCGGCGTGCCGATCCAGATGGTGGGCATCGCCAGCCGGACCATGCCGCAGGCGCTGAACGATTGGATGTTCCCCAAGATCCTCGACCGGGCGCTGGGCCGGCTGGAGCGATACGGCATCGTGCGGCCCAAGCAAGGCATCCTGCAAGGCATCGAGGCCGGCCGCATTCCGGTTATCGATATCGGCACCGTGGCGGCGATCAAGCAGGGTCGGATCGGCATCGCGCCGGACATCGCAAGCTTCACCGGAGACGGCGTGACATTCGTCGATGGCGTGGAGAAGATTCGACGCGGCCATTTTCGCCACCGGCTACCGTCCGGCCTATGACGCCTTCCTGCCGGCGGAGCTCAGACCGGACAAGAGCGGCGTCAACGCGCGGGCGAGCGAATTGGGCGTCTATCTCGTCGGCTTCTACAACCCCGTCACGGGTCTGCTGCGCGAGATCGGCATCGAGGCGCAGGCAGTGGCGAGGGATATTGCGGGGAGGTGAGGAGGTCGCGGCCAACATGATAGGCCGGGTTCCTTCGCCCCCCTCTCTGTCCTGCCGGACATCTTCCCCTCAAGGGGGGAGATTGGCAGCTTCCGACGGCCGTCTCCCTGCAGCGCTGGTGATTGGCGAAAGCATACATGACATATAATCTCCCCCCTTGAGGGGGAGATGCCCAGTAGGGCAGAGAGGGGGGCCTCGCCAAGACCTTTCTGTGTTTTGAGCCCCGCCACCTGAATCGGGTGGCGCATCGGACCACCTCATGCGAAGCCATTGCTGCCAATGAGGGATCGGCCATGCTCATGCTCTACGATTATCTCCCGTCGCAAAACGCCTGGAAGATCCGCGTCCTGCTCGGCCTGCTCGGCATCGCTTACGAAACCCGCATGGTCTCGATCTTCGAGGGCGAGAGCCGCACGGAGGCTTTCCTGAAGCTCAACCCGGCCGGCGCCGTTCCGGTGCTCGCCGTGGACAATGGCCAGGCGATCGCCGAGTCCAACGCAATCCTCACCCTCGTCGCCGAGGGCACGCCCTATCTGCCGACGGACCGGCTTGCCCGCGCCAAGGTCATGCAGTGGCTGTTCTTCGAGCAGTATTATGTCGAGCCGGTCATCGGCTCGCTGCGCTTCTGGAGCCTGACCGGCCGGCTGGAGCGCAACCAGGCGCTGGTTGCCGGCAAGCGCGAGGCGGGGGTGCGAGCGCTTGGCGCGCTGGAGGGCAGCCTGGCCGGCACGCCTTTCCTGGGCGGCGGTACGCTCACCATCGCC
>NZ_RZSA01000235.1:0-7582 GCF_003998075.1 Mesorhizobium sp. M2A.F.Ca.ET.037.01.1.1
GACATTGGGCAGCGCCAGCTTTTCGAGGTTCGCCGCATAAGGCATCGGCACGTCCTTGCCGGCGATGGTGATCACCGGCGCGTCGAGGAAGTCGAAGGCGCGCTGCGAGACCTGGTTGGCGATGTGGTCGCCGACCGAGTTCTGCGGAAAACCTTCTTCCACCACCACGAGACGGTTGGTCTTCTTTACCGAGGCGATGATCGTGTCGAAGTCGAGCGGCCGGATGGTCCTGAGATCGATGATCTCGGCATCGATGCCCATGCCGCGCAGCTCGGCCTCCGCCTTGACCGCGTAGGTCATGCCGATACCGAAGGAGACGATGGTGACGTCCTTGCCCTGCTTGTGGATGCGAGCCTTGCCGATCGGCAGCACGAAGTCGTCGAGCTTCGGCACATCGAAGGAGTGGCCGTAGAGGATCTCGTTCTCGAGGAAGATGACCGGGTTCGGATCGCGGATAGCCGCCTTGAGCAGGCCCTTGGCGTCGGCCGCCGTGTAGGGCATCACCACCTTGAGGCCGGGGATGTGACTGTACCAGGCGGCATAGCATTGCGAGTGCTGCGCGGCGACGCGGGCGGCGGCGCCGTTCGGGCCGCGGAAGACGATCGGCGCGCCCATCTGGCCGCCGGACATATAGAGCGTCTTGGCGGCCGAGTTGATGATCTGGTCGATCGCCTGCATGGCGAAGTTGAAGGTCATGAACTCGACGATCGGCTTCAGCCCGGCCATCGCCGCACCCACGCCGACACCGGCAAAGCCGTGCTCGGTGATCGGGGTATCGACGACCCGCCGCGGCCCGAATTCCTGCAGCAGGCCTTGCGTGATCTTGTAGGCGCCCTGGTACTCGGCGACTTCCTCGCCCATGACGAAGACGTCGCCGTCGCGGCGCATCTCCTCGGCCATGGCGTCGCGGAGCGCCTCGCGCACCGTGGTGGAAGCCATCTCGGTGCCGGCGGGAATGTCCGGCTCGGCCGCTACTTCCGTCTTCGGCGCGGCGGCGACAGGGGCCGGAGCCTCGCTCTTGGGGGCAGCGGGCGCCGGCGCAGGCGCGGCTTCAGCCTTGGCAGGTTCTTCCTCGCCGATGCCTTCGCCGGCCTTGTCGACGTCTTCGCCGTCGACCGCGAGCACGGCGATCACCGCATTGACCTTGACGCCTTCGGTGCCGGCCGGAACCACCAGCTTGGCGACCGTGCCTTCATCGACGGCCTCGACTTCCATCGTCGCCTTGTCGGTCTCGATCTCGGCGATCACGTCACCGGCGACGACCTTGTCGCCCTCGTTCTTCAACCATTTGGAAAGATTGCCCTCTTCCATCGTCGGTGAGAGCGCGGGCATGAGAATTTCGATCGGCATGTCCTTGCCCTCCCCTTAGAGTACGATGTCGGTCCAGAGCTCGGACGGATCCGGCTCGGCGTCGTTCTGGGCGAATTCGGCGGCGTCGGCGACGATGTCGCGAACTTCCTTGTCGATGGCCTTGAGCTCGTCCTCGCTTGCCCACTTCTTGTCGAGCAGCCGCACCCGAACCTGCTCGATCGGGTCGTGCTCGGAGCGCATCTTCTGCACCTCCTCCTTGGAGCGGTACTTCGCCGGGTCGGACATCGAATGGCCGCGATAGCGGTAGGTCTGCATTTCGAGGATAAGCGGGCCGTTGCCGGCGCGGCACCATTCGGTGGCGATGTCGGCCGCCGACTTCACGGCGCGGACGTCCATGCCGTCGACCTGGATGCCGGGGATCTTGAAGGAAGCGCCGCGATGCGAGAAGTCGGTCTCTGCCGACGAGCGCGACACCGACGTGCCCATGGCGTAGCGGTTGTTCTCGATGATGTAGATCACCGGCAGCTTCCACAGCGAGGCCATGTTGAAGCTCTCATAGACCTGGCCCTGGTTGGCGGCGCCGTCGCCGAAATAAGTCAGCGAAACGTTCTTATTCTCGCGGTAGCGGTTGGCGAAGGCGAGACCGGTGCCGAGCGACACCTGGGCGCCGACGATGCCGTGGCCGCCATAGAAATGCTTCTCCTTGGAGAACATGTGCATGGAGCCGCCCTTGCCCTTGGACAGGCCGCCGCGGCGTCCGGTGAGCTCGGCCATGACGCCGCGCGGTGACAGGTCCATCGCCAGCATGTGGCCGTGGTCGCGATAGGCGGTGATCATCTGGTCGCCTTCGACCAACGCCATCTTCATGCCGGTGACGACGGCTTCCTGGCCGATATAGAGATGGCAGAAGCCGCCGATGAAGCCCATGCCGTAAAGCTGGCCGGCCTTCTCCTCGAAGCGGCGGATCAAGAGCATATGCCGGTAGGCGGAGAGCTCTTCTTCCTTGGTGAAATCAGCGGGCTTGGGTGCTGACAGATTGGGCTGCTTGTCGGATCTGGATTTGTTGTCGGATCTGGATTTCGCGGGCGCTTTTTTGGCGGCGGTGGCCATGCGTCACTCCCTGTTGGCGTCTCTTTGCGGACATTCAGGGAGATCGAAAAGTCTCCCCACCGATTTGCGCGAGGCTAACATGCAAGGATGCATTGCGCCATGCTGAAAAATGCATGGCTGGCATGCATCTAAGCGATTAGAATCATTGAAAATAACGGCGATTAACCGAAAATCGGTTATTTCCTCGCGGAGGGCAGCATGATGGTGATTTCGTCGGGCTGAGACAAATTGAGCGCCTTTCGGGCCTGCTCGTCAAGCATATCCTTTTCCAGCGTGCCTTCATGCATCAGCTGGACACGGCGCTCGAAATCGACCCGGCGCGCCTTCACGGCATCAAGCTGCGCCTGCAGTTCGGCCGCCCGGGCCTCGAGCCGGTACTTGGAATAGATGCCGAACTCGCCGTGATAGGCATGGAAGCCGAAATAGGCCAGAAAGAGCGCGCAGAGCGAAGGGATGATCAGCCTGCCGGTGTTTCTCTGCTTGTGCTGACGTGTCCACATGACCCGAACCCTCGCGGCCGCGAACGCAAGCGGCCATGAGTCGTATTTCGCCCGATTGTGCTTAATGGACGGTTACGGGCGACCTGTTGCAGGACCGCCGGAAATGAAAAAGGGCGGGATGCCCCGCCCTTTCCAAACTGTTCCAAACAGGCTGGATCAGCCCTTGAACACCGACTTGCCGGCGTAACGCGCCTGCTTGCCGAGCTCTTCCTCGATGCGGATGAGCTGGTTGTACTTGGCCATGCGGTCCGAACGCGACAGCGAGCCGGTCTTGATCTGTCCGCAATTGGTGGCGACCGCGAGGTCGGCAATGGTCGAATCCTCGGTCTCGCCCGAACGGTGCGACATTACGGCGGTGTAGCCGGCCTTGTGCGCGGTCTCGACCGCGTCGAGCGTCTCGGTCAGCGAGCCGATCTGGTTGACCTTGACCAGGATCGAATTGGCGACGCCCATGCGGATGCCATCGCGCAGCCGCGCCGTGTTGGTGACGAAGAGGTCGTCGCCGACGAGCTGGGTCTTCTTGCCGATCAGGTCGGTCAAATACTTCCAGCCTTCCCAGTCGTCCTCGGCAAGGCCGTCCTCGATGGTGATGATCGGATAGTCGGAAGCGAGCTTGGCCAGGTACTTGGCCTGCGCCTTCGGATCGCGGGTCTTCTTCTCGCCCTCATAGACGTAGTTGCCATCCTTGAAGAACTCGGTCGCCGCGCAGTCGAGGCCAAGCGCGACATCCTCGCCGGGCTTGAAGCCAGCCTTCTCGATCGACTCCATGATGAAATCGAGCGCCGACGGCGCGCTCTTCAGGTTGGGGGCGAAGCCGCCCTCGTCGCCGACATTGGTGTTGTGGCCGGCATCCTTCAGCTTCTTGCGGAGCGTGTGGAAAATCTCCGAGCCCCAGCGCACGCCGTCACGCAGCGTCGGCGCGCCGATCGGCAGGATCATGAACTCCTGGAAGTCGATCGGATTGTCGGCATGGGCGCCGCCATTGATGATGTTCATCATCGGCACCGGCAGGATGTGCGCCTTGGCGCCGCCGACATAGCGGTAGAGCGGCAGGCCGGCGGCTTCGGCCGCAGCCTTGGCGACGGCCAGCGAGACGCCGAGGATGGCGTTGGCGCCGAGGCGGCTTTTGTTCGGGGTGCCGTCGAGCTCGATCATCGTCTGGTCGATATGGATCTGGTTCTCGGCTTCCATGCCGCCGATCGCCTCGAACAGCTCGCCGTTCACGGCTTCGACGGCGCGCTGGACGCCCTTGCCGAGATAACGCGGCCCGCCGTCGCGCAGCTCGACCGCCTCATGCGCGCCGGTGGATGCGCCCGATGGCACCGCGGCGCGGCCCATCGAGCCGTCCTCCAGCACCACGTCGACCTCGACGGTCGGATTGCCACGGCTGTCCAGGATTTCACGCCCGACAATGTCGATGATGGCGGTCATTTGCGATGTCCCCGATTGATCGATTGAAGCGTCGCGCCCCTCTTAGCCAAAGCGGCGCAAAAGGCAATCGGCGCGCCCGCAATTATTGCCGCGGGCCGGATTCACGAAGCGCAAATTTCTGTCAACATAAGTCATGCGCATCGCGTGGCCTTCTCGTCTATGGTCGCGTTCGCGCGGGGCGAAACAGGAGGAGTTTCGCCATGTCCCAGTTGAGCGGTATCGTGAGTTTGTTCCTGATCGCGGCGGCGTTCCTGACGTCGTGCGACGACCAGAAACCGCAGCAGAGCTCGGTGGAATTGTCGACGCTCCAAGCGGCGCAGTAGTTCAACGCCAAAGGCCCCCGGGTTTTGCCCGGGGGCCTTTGGCTTTCAGTGCACCTATCTAGCGGTCAATGCCAATAGGGCTTCACGTGATAATACTGGAATGAAGCATCGCGAGCGGCCTCGCCGTCAGCGCCGGTCAGTTCCTCGATCGAATAGGCGGGCGCGGCCTGCAACTGCTCCTTGGTGAACGGGACGACGTAGCCGCCTTGATCCTCGTCATAGTCAAGCGTCGCCCACGGGATGGCGTGGTACTTCTCGCCCATGCCAAGGAAGCCGCCGAAGCCGATCACGGCGAACATGATGCCGTTCGACATCTTGTCGAGCATCACGTCCTCGATACTGCCGATGCTCTTGCCTTCCGTGTTGTAGACAGACGTGCCGATGACGCGCGAGGCGGCAATGGCTTCAGTGTGCCCGGACGGGGTGGTCATGGTGGTGCTCCTCTCGATTGAATGCCTGCATTGACAATGAGAGGAGCGGGTGAAGGTTCCCGACTTTTGCTTGCTGTCGACCAGGCAGTGCCAACTCCCACAAGCCAGCGCGAGGTCCGTCGCCGCAATCAGTGCCCCTTGGCGATGCGGTCGAAGGCCATCAGCTTTTCCAGCAGCGCCGGCATGTCCTTGAGAGGCACCATGTTAGGGCCGTCTGAAGACGTGGAATTGTCGGGGTCCTGATGGGTCTCGATGAAGACACCGGCCACACCGACGGCAACGGCCGCGCGCGCCAGCGTCGCGACGAAGCGCCGTTCGCCGCCGGAGGAGCCGCCCTGCCCGCCCGGCTGCTGCACGGAATGGGTCGCGTCGAAAATCACCGGAGCGCCGATCTCGGCCATGATCGGCAACGCGCGCATGTCAGAGACCAGCGTGTTGTAGCCGAAGGAGACACCGCGCTCGGTGGTGAGCACGTTCGCATTGCCGGAGCCAGTGATCTTGGCGACGACGTTCTTCATGTCCCAGGGCGCGAGGAACTGGCCCTTCTTCACATTGATGACTTTGCCGGTTTTGGCCGCGGCGACCAGCATGTCGGTCTGGCGCGACAGGAAGGCCGGGATCTGCAGGACATCGACGTGGGGCGCGACGATGGCGCATTGTTCCTCGGTGTGGACGTCGGTCAGCACCGGGAGCCCAAACTCCTTGCGCAGATCGTCGAAGATCGGCATCGCCGCATCGAGCCCAGCACCGCGCGTCGCCGAAAGCGAGGTGCGGTTGGCCTTGTCGTAGCTCGTCTTGTAGACAAGGCCGATGCCCAGACGGTCAGTCAGTTCCTTCAGCGCGCCGGCCATGTCGAAGGCGTGCTGGCGCGATTCAAGCTGGCACGGGCCGGCGATCAGCGACAGCGGCGCATTGTTGGCGAAGACGACCTTGCCGACGGTTACCGATGAATTGGGCGCCAGGGGCTTGCTCATGGGATCTCCCGGAAGATGAAGGCGGCGCCCTGCCCGGGCGCCGGCGGAACGACGATATCATTGCCGCTCATGTTGTGTCGGACTGCGTTGTCCGCAAGCAGCTGCTTGGCGGCGGCCGTGTCGCGAACCGAGAAAACGATGGCCGTGAAGCGCAGGTTCGGCGATGGCGCGACTTTCAGCCCAAAGCGCGAGCCATAGTCTTCGCACGAAAGAACGCTGAGGACCGCATTCGGCAGCCGCACCGCGTCGCCATCGCTCGCATCCGCTTCGGCGGCGGTCGCGATCAATCCGATCTGGGCTGCGGGCCTGTCACTGACGGCGATGATTTCGAGAATACCCGTCACGCCATTGGCGTGCGCCTGCAGCGCCGTGCGATCGATCTTTGGCGCGTTGATGCGCTGGCAGGCGAAGAGGAAGGCCTCGTCGGCCTCCTTGTCGGATACGAATGCCAGCTTGAAGGAAGCCATGTCGCTTTTGCCGTTTGCGTCGGTAAAGGCGCGCGAGAAGCTCAGCATCCCGCCGGCCGAAAGACCGGCCTCGACATAGCGCGTATGATCGGCATCGGCATTGGCCGTTCCGAAGACAACAGCGGAAAAACCTTCCTCGCCAAGGGTTTGACGGTAGAGACGGTCGCGCGCGACGAAGACATTGCCTTCGCTTATGGCGAGGTCCGCCGCCTGTTCATTTCCGATCGCCAGCGGCTCCAGATAGGTGCCGTCGGTGAAAAAGACGCAGGCATTCTCCGTGCCGAAGGGGTGGATGCCCGTGGGCGCGACGACAAAGCCGAGCGACGTCAGGCGCGAGCGGACGGCATCGAGGTTCTCTGCCGGCAGAACGAGATGGTCGAGCGGATGAGCGGATTTTTTGGTCATGCCGGCGCGGTTTGCCCCATTCCGACCCGCGGTTCAAGGGCGCGGGATCGACAGTATGCGCGCTATGCCGGTTCAGGCCGCGGCAACGACGTCGGCCGAATAGCGCAGTTCGCGCATCGGCTTCACCTTGCTGGTCGTGTCGGCGTAAATCGGATGCGCCTTGTAGGCGGCAAGCGCCGCCTCGTCCTCGAACTCGGCATAGACGACCACGTCGATCGCGTTGGAGAACAGATCGACCTTGGTGTTGAGCGTCACTTCGAAATGCTTGGAATGCGGAATCTTGCCTAGCGCCAGCAGGCCCGAGCGCACGGCCTCGACATCTTCCTTGCGCCGCACGCTGAAGAAAACGATGTGCCGGATCAAGCCAACCTCCGTGATCGTCGATTCAGCGGTGTTTTTGTGGGAGCGATGCCTGGGCGTCAACCGGCAACGATGTCGCGCCCGCGATATGCAACCGGCAAGGCTTATCCGGTGACTTGGCGCACGATGCGCGACATTTCCCGCACGGTCACGTCGAGATAGTGACCATGATTGTAGAGGCCATCCCAGATCAGGAAGAAGGCAATGGCTGCGATGACGATTACATAACGCATGGCTAAAACTAACGCATGTGGACGGCTTGAACCAGAG
>NZ_RZSA01000236.1:0-7578 GCF_003998075.1 Mesorhizobium sp. M2A.F.Ca.ET.037.01.1.1
GCTCAGCCCAATATGCCCGGCAGGTTGAGCTGGTGCTCCTTGGCGCACTCAATGGCGATGTCGTAGCCGGCATCGGCATGGCGCATGACGCCGGTCGCCGGGTCGTTCCACAAAACGCGCTCCAGGCGCTTGGCGGCTTCTGCCGTACCGTCGGCCACGATCACCATGCCGGCATGCTGCGAGAAGCCCATGCCGACGCCGCCGCCGTGATGGAGCGACACCCAGGTGGCGCCGGAGGCGGTGTTGAGCAGCGCATTGAGCAGCGGCCAGTCGGAAATGGCGTCGGAGCCGTCCTTCATCGCTTCGGTCTCGCGATTCGGCGAGGCGACCGAACCGGAATCGAGATGATCACGGCCGATGACGACGGGAGCCTTCAGCTCGCCCTTGGCGACCATCTCGTTGAAGGCGAGGCCGAGCCGATGGCGGTCGCCGAGGCCGACCCAGCAGATGCGCGCCGGCAGGCCCTGAAACGAGATGCGCTCGCGCGCCATGTCGAGCCAGTTATGCAGATGCGTGTTGCCGGGAGTGAGCTCGCGCACCTTGGCATCGGTCTTGTAGATGTCCTCCGGATCGCCCGAGAGCGCTGCCCAGCGGAATGGACCGATGCCGCGGCAGAACAGCGGGCGGATATAGGCCGGCACGAAGCCCGGGAAGGCGAAGGCGTTCTCAAAACCTTCATCCTTGGCGACCTGGCGGATGTTGTTGCCGTAGTCGAGCGTCGGCACGCCGGCGTTCCAGAACGCCACCATCGCCTCGACATGCTCGCGCATCGATGCGCGAGCAGCCTTTTCGACGGCTTTCGGATCAGAGGTGCGCTTCTCGCGCCATTCGGCCATGGTCCAGCCCTTGGGCAGATAGCCGTTGATCGGGTCATGCGCCGAGGTCTGGTCGGTGAGGATGTCGGGGCGGATGCCGCGCCTAAACATTTCGGGCACGATCTCGGCGGCGTTGCCGAGCAGGCCGACGGACTTCGCCTCGCCGGCCTTGGTCCAGCGATCGATCATTTCCATCGCTTCATCCAGCGTCTCGGCCTTCTCGTCGAGATAGCGGGTGCGCAGGCGAAAATCGATCGAGTCAGGGTTGCACTCGATGGCGAGGCAGGAGGCACCGGCCATGACGGCGGCCAGAGGCTGGGCGCCGCCCATGCCGCCGAGGCCGCCGGTCAGGATCCACTTGCCCTTGAGGTCGCCGTTGTAATGCTGGCGGCCGGCCTCGACGAAGGTCTCGTAGGTGCCCTGCACGATGCCCTGCGTGCCGATATAGATCCAGGAGCCGGCCGTCATCTGGCCGTACATCATTAGGCCCTTCCTATCTAGCTCGTTGAACTTCTCCCAGTTCGCCCAGTGCGGCACGATGTTGGAGTTGGCAATGAGCACGCGCGGGGCATTGGAATGGGTCTTGAAGACGCCGACCGGCTTGCCGGACTGAACCAGCAGCGTCTCGTCCTCGCCCAGCATCTTCAGCGAAGCGACAATGCGGTCGAAATCGTTCCAGGTGCGCGCCGCCCGGCCGATGCCGCCATAGACGACCAGCTCGTTGGGGTTCTCGGCGACCTCCGGGTCGAGATTGTTCATCAGCATGCGCAGCGGCGCCTCGGTCGTCCAATAGCGGGCGTTGAGCTTGTCGCCGCGGGGCGCACGCACTTCGCGAATGTTGTGGCGCGGATCGTTCATCATTGTCCCTTTCGAGTAAGGCGGCGCGTCAGCGCCCAGCCCATTCAATGGCGGTTTCGAGAATGGTTTTCAGCGTGGCGCGGATCGGCGCGGCATAGCTTGGGTCGTAAGGCACCGGCCAGTTTTCCGGCGAACCCTTTTCGGCCGGCTCGCGCATATAGCCGCGGTTGGAGAGCTCCATCTGAAGCGCGTGGACGCCGTTCTCGGGCCGGCCGAAGCTTCTGGTGATCCAGCCGCCCTTGAAACGGCCGTTCACCACCCAGCTCTCGCCGGTCGCGGCAAGGATCTCGCTGACCTTTTGCTGCAGCGACGGATCGGTGCTCCTGCCGTCATTGGTGCCGAGGTTGAAGACCGGCAGCGTGCCTTCGAACAGGCGCGGCAGCACCGAGCGGATCGAATGGCAGTCATAGAGCACGATGTTCTCATGCATGCCGCGCAGCCGGTCGATCTCGGCCTGCAGGGCGGCATGATACGGCACGAAATAGGTCTCGCGGCGCTGGTCGATCTCGGACGGCGTCGGTTCGTCGCCCATATTGTAGAGCGGATCGCCGTCGAACGTGTCCGTCGGGCAGAGCGTCGTCGTCGGCTGTCCGGGATAGAGCGAAACGCCGGAAGGATCACGGTTGACGTCGATGACCGTGCGCGAGATGGCGGTGTGCACGACGGTCGCGCCAAGGTCGGCGGCAAAATCATAGAGCTTGTCGATCCACCAGTCGCAGTCGCGCCGGCCGAGCCAGGTTGAGACCAGGCGGGAGTCCAGGCCTGCAAGATCGATGCCTGTGTGCGGGATCGAGACCAGCAGAGGCGCAGTGCCTTGGGTGACGGTAAGCCAGGGAGGGGTCATGCGAGACCTCCGTGCGTTGGCGCTCTACGGCGCCGTGTCGTCGTTAGCATTCTCACGACGCAATCCCCGGCAGCTTCACAGCACCGGCCGCCTTCACCGCGGCGCCGCTGCGCACCATGGCGATTGCCTTTTCCATGTCGGGATGGAAATGCCGGTCATTGTCGAGATACGGCACCTCGGCGCGGACCAGCCTGCGCACCGCTTCCAGTGCCTCGCTCGAAGCAAGCGGCGCTTGGAAATCGCAGCCTTGCGCCGCGGCCAGCAATTCGATGCCGATGACGGCGGTCGCATTCTCGATCATGCCGAGCAGCCGGCGCGCGCCGTGCGCGGCCATCGAGACATGGTCTTCCTGGTTGGCCGAGGTTGGGATCGAATCGACGCTCGCCGGATAGGCCTTCTGCTTGTTTTCCGAAACAAGCGCTGCCGCCGTCACCTGCGGAATCATGAAACCGGAATTGAGCCCCGGCTTGGGCGTGAGAAAGGCCGGCATGCCCGACAGCGCCGGATCGACCAGCATGGCGATGCGCCGCTCCGACAGCGAGCCGATCTCGCAGACCGCCAGCGCGATCATGTCGGCGGCGAAGGCCACCGGCTCGGCATGGAAATTGCCGCCGGAGAGCGCGGTGTCGTCCTCGGCGAAGATCAGCGGGTTGTCGGTGACGCCATTGGCCTCGGTCTCGAGCGTGTCGGCGGCCTTGCGCAGCACATCGAGCGCGGCGCCCATCACCTGCGGCTGACAGCGCAGGCAGTACGGATCCTGCACGCGCTCGTCGTCGACGCGATGCGATTCACGGATGGCACTGCCGGCCATCAGATTGCGCAAGGCATCCGCCGTTTCGATCTGACCGCGATGTTTTCTCAACAGATGAATGCGCGGATCGAAGGGGGCGTCGGAGCCCTTGGCTGCGTCCGTCGATAGCGCGCCGGCAACCAGCGCCGACTGGTAGAGCACCTCGGCCTCGAACAGGCCGGCCAGCGCAAAAGCGGTCGAGAACTGCGTGCCGTTGAGCAGCGCCAGGCCTTCCTTGGCGCCGAGCGTCACCGGCTCCAGCCCATGCGAGACGAAGGCGACCTTGGCCGGGAAGCGCCCATGCGGGGTAAAGCATTCGCCGACGCCGATCATGACGGCGGTCATGTGCGAGAGCGGCGCGAGGTCGCCGGAAGCGCCGACCGAGCCCTTCGCCGGCACGACCGGAATGACGTCGTTGGCGAGCATCCCTTGAAGCAGGTCGATGGTCTCGGCGCGCACGCCGGAGGCACCCTGGGCAAGGCTGGCGAGCTTCAGCGCCATCATCAGCCGCACCACGGCGACCGGCATCGGCTCGCCGACGCCGGCGGCATGCGAGAGCACGATGTTGCGCTGGAGCGTTTCGAGATCGCTTTCTGGAATGCGGACGCTGGCAAGCTTGCCGAAGCCGGTGTTGATGCCATAGACCGGCTCGCCTTTGGCGAGGATGCGAGCCACCGCCTCGGCGCTGGCCTTGATCCTTGGCCGGCAGGCGTCGTCCAGCTTCGGCACGGCGCCGCGATAGATGGCGCGCCAGTCGGCAAGCGTCGCGCTGCCGGGCGTCAGGGTCAGTTCGGTCATTGTCCTCTCCAGATGCGGGCATGGAGCGGATTGAAGCCCATGCGATAGACGAGTTCGGCCGGGCGCTCGATGTCCCAGATGGCGAGGTCGGCCGATTTGCCGGCTTCCAGCGTGCCGGTCTTGTCGAGGAGCCCCAGCGCACGCGCGGCCTCACGGGTGACGCCGGCGAGGCATTCGTCGACGGTCATGCCGAAGAGCGTCGCGGCCATGTTCATGGTGAGCAGCAGCGAGGTGAGCGGCGAGGTGCCGGGATTGCTATCGGTGGCGACAGCCATCTTCACGCCGTGGCCGCGGAAGAGATCGACCGGCGGCTTCTTGGTTTCGCGGATGAAGTAGTAGGCGCCGGGCAGGATCGTGGCCACGGTGCCGGCCCTGGCCATCGCGGCGGCGCCCTGTTCGTCCGTGTATTCAAGATGGTCGGCCGACAGCGCGCCATAGCGCGCGGCAAGGGCCGCGCCATGCAGGTTGGAAAGCTGGTCGGCGTGCAGCTTCACCGGCAGGCCGAGGGCCTTGGCCTTGTCGAAGACACGGGCCATCTGCTCCGGCGAGAAGGCGATGCCTTCGCAAAAACCATCGACGGCGTCGGCGAGCTTTTCGGCGGCGACCTGCGGCAGTATGGTGTCGGCGACGAGATCGATGAACGCGTCCTTGTCGCCCTTGGCTTCCGGCGGCAGCGCATGGGCCGCGAGACAAGTGGTGCGGATCGTGACCGGGCGCTCGTCTGCCAGACGGCGGGCGGCGCGCAGCGACTTCTTCTCGTTGTCGGCATCGAGGCCGTAGCCGGACTTGATCTCGACGGTGGTGACGCCTTCGGCCATCAGCGCATCGAGGCGCGGCAGAGTCTGGGCGACGAGTTCGTTCTCGCTGGCGGCGCGTAGCGACTTGACCGAGGAAACGATGCCGCCGCCAGCGCGAGCCACTTCTTCATAGGTGGCGCCGGCCAGCCGCATCTCGAATTCATTGGCGCGGTTGCCGGCATAGACGAGGTGCGTGTGGCAATCGATCAGGCCAGGCGTGATCCAACGCCCCACGCAATCAACGGTCTCGGCGCCCTGCCCGGCCGCAGCCGGCATATCGGCCTCGGGACCGGCATAAACAATGAGGCCGTCGCGCGCGACGACCGCGCCTTTCTCGACGATACCGAGACCGGCCGCGCCATCGGCCATGGTCACCAGGCGCGCATTGCGCCAGACCCGATGGCCGCTCTTCCCGCTTGCTCCACCCATCATCTTTTCCGTTTGCTTGGATGGCGATTATGTATATACATATTGAACGCAACGCAAGCGATAATGTCGCCTGGGCATTCAGATTCGGAGAGGAACGTGACGGCAATCTTTGCGGAACGGGCGCTGCTGCCCGGCGGTTGGCAGGGCAATGTCAGGATCGCTTTCGAGGGCGGCCGCATCTCCACGGTCGAGATCGGCGCTGTCGCGCGAGCGGGCGAGGAGCGCCATGCCATCGTCCTGCCTGGCATGCCCAACCTGCACAGCCACGCCTTCCAGCGCGGCATGGCGGGGCTGGCTGAGCTGCGCGGCCCTTCGGCCGACAGTTTCTGGAGCTGGCGCGAGGTCATGTATCGCTTCGCGCTGTCGATGACGCCGGACCAGGTCGAGGCGGTGGCGGCGCAGCTCTATGTCGAAATGCTGGAGGCCGGCTTTTCCCGCGTCGGCGAGTTCCACTACCTGCATCACGACCGCGACGGACAGCCCTACGCCAACGTCGCCGAGATGGCGGAGCGGATCGCGGCGGCAGCCGGAAAGAGCGGCATCGGTCTGACACTCCTACCGGTCTTCTATGCTCATTCCGCCTTCGGCGGCGCCGCTCCTAATGAAGGCCAGCGGCGATTCATCAATGATGTCGAACGTTTCGGACGTCTGCTTGAGAAAGCCCGCGAGGCTGTTCGTCCGCTTGAGCAGGCCGTTGTCGGCGTCGCGCCGCACAGTTTGCGGGCCGCAACTCCGGACGAGCTCAATTCAGTCGCGGCCATGTCACCGAACAGTCCGATCCACATCCATGTCGCCGAGCAGGTGAAGGAGGTCGAGGACTGCGTCGCCTGGTCGGGCAAGCGTCCGGTCGAGTTCCTCCTCGCCAACGCTAAAGTGGACGCGCGCTGGTGCCTGATCCATGCCACGCATATGACCGAGGCCGAAACCATCGCCATGGCCCGGACTGGGTCGATCGCCGGGCTCTGCCCGATCACCGAGGCCAATCTGGGCGACGGCACTTTCGCGGCGCCGCTTTTCGTTGAGCATGGCGGCCGTTTCGGTGTCGGCTCCGATTCCAACGTGCTGATCGGGCTGCCGGACGAGCTGATGCAGCTCGAATATTCGCAGCGCCTCGCCCATCGCGCCCGCAATGTGCTGGCGCGTCCCGGCGGTTCCAACGGGCGCGCCCTGTTCGATGCGGCGCTTGACGGCGGCAGCCAGGCGCTGGGCGCCGGCCCGTCGCAGATTGCCGCCGGCGGCGCTGCCGATCTCGTCTCGCTCGATGCCGGCCACCCTTCGCTGGCCGGCAAAACGGGCGATGCGATCCTCGACGCCTGGATCTTCGCCAATGGCAGCAAGGTCGATTGCGTCTGGGTGCATGGCAGAAAGCAGGTCAGCGGCGGCAGGCATGTCAAGCGCGACGCCGTTGCCAAGCGGTTCCGCGAAGTCATGACCGCATTGTCGCAAGGCTGAACAGGACCGTCCGATGAGCCTGGTCGAGACAGACGATGTCGATGGCGGCGAGATCCTATCGCTGCATCAGCGCATCCTCTCCGACATCCGTGAAAAGATCCTCTCGGGCGCCTGGGCGCCCGGGCATCGCATCCCCTTCGAGCACGAGCTGACGGCTCAATATAATTGCTCGCGCATGACGGTGAACAAGGCGCTGTCGCAGCTTGCCAAGGCCGGGCTGATCGAGCGCCGGCGCCGGTCCGGGAGTTTCGTGCGCCAGCCGCAGTCGCAAGCGGCGGTGCTGGAACTGCACGACATCAGGATCGAGGTCGAGGCGCTCGGCCTGCCCTATCGCTACGAGCGACTGGAACGCGTCAAGCGGCGCAGCAGTGCCGATGACCGCGCGCTGCTCGGGCTTGCCGCGCCAGGGCCGGTGCTGGCGCTGGAAGGCCTGCATTTTGCCGGCGAACGGCCGTTCGCGCTGGAGCAGCGGCTGATCAATCTTTCGGCCGTACCCGAGGCCAGCGAGGAGGAATTCCTCGACATCGCGCCGGGCCCCTGGCTGATCGGCCGCGTGCCGTGGAGCGAGGCCGAGCACCGCATTCGCGCCATGGCCGCTGATGAGAATATCGCCGACGCGCTCGACATCGACGCGAGCGCGCCCTGCCTGGTGGTCGAGCGCCGCACCTGGAGCGCTGAGCACCCGGTGACCCATGTACGCTTCATCTATCCGGCGGAGAGCCATACGCTGGTGGCGAGGTTCACGCCGTCGCAGGGATAGCGCCTGCGCTCCCTTCTCCCCTTGCGGGAGAAGGT
>NZ_RZSA01000237.1:0-7572 GCF_003998075.1 Mesorhizobium sp. M2A.F.Ca.ET.037.01.1.1
GGCCTATATCGACGCCGAGGCCGCCCGTCGCGGCCGCGCGTTCGAAAGCAAGGTCGCGGCGATCTTCGCAAAGGGTGGTTGGACGCCGCACAAGTCGATTTCGATGACACGCCTCGGAGCGAGCAAGAAGCTCGGTGAGATTGACGTGCTGGCAGTCAGCGCCGACGGAACGGTTTGGGTAGTTGTCGAATGCAAGTGGTTCGGTGCCGCCCGCACCCCTCGCGAAGTGGCGGCGTGGATGCAGGACTTCCACGGGCGCGACGGCGACAAGCTGCACAAGCATCTGCAGCGTTGCGATTGGATCGAGGCCAACTCTGACCTGGTAGCGCAGCGACTTCGCCTGGCACCACCACAGAGAATTTTGAGGCGGCTAGTGACGACCCGCCCCGTCCCGCTCGCCTACTCGAACGAAGTCCCAGCTCAAACAAATGTGCGGACCGAGCGCCAGCTGCAGGCAGAATTCGGCCAGCTTCCGGCCGTCTGATGGTGTAGCGATCCGCTCAAGGCAGACCGTCGACAAATTGTGTGCCTCCTGGGCTGCTCTGGTCGTGCGTTGGAATAAACCGCGTTCTCTGCCATTAGTCGTCCTTCGCAGTCTCTATCTGCCGAAAACTGAACGGCCAAGCATGACGACCGAACGGCTCGTAACTACTGCTGCAAGGGAACGTCCGCTTTGGCGTAATAATGTGCTGAAAGAAGACGGTCCGCGTGCGGCCCCAAATCTGACATCAGAAGCCATGATCACGCCGGCAAGCAATCGAAAAACGCTTCACAGCTTGCGCCGACGGCCGGGGTGCGAACACCGAATGATCGCTGACGTTCAAGGTTTCTGAAAAGTCCCTGGCTACAGTCCCTCAAATTGCTGGCGCGGTAGCATCTACTCCGACACACGCGACCTCAATAGGGCCACTGCTGTTGCCTGTCATGGAGTTTGCCGCCTTGGCGAGTATTGAGATGAGCTCCTCAAATCCGTGCCGTTCATTGGTTTGCGGATCGATCCAAATGCGCGATTTATGATTGGTGATGATCAGGATTCCATGACGACGAGTTGCCGGCTTGAGGTAGTCCTCAGCGAGTTGAATACGCAAGGCATTATCAAGCTGGCGGAACGTCCAACCCATGCCTCCATGCTTTACCTCAATGGCGACCTCGCATTGGGCCGACGTGGAGGCAATGACGACGTCCGGCCGATCACTCAGGGCAACTTCGGCTTCTCGATAGGCATGAAACCGGCCCTTAGCTCGCAGCATCAGCTGCTCCGTTAGCCAATTACGCGCTTCGTCTTCGTCTTTTGCTCGCTCCAGTAAAGGGCGCGAACTGACGTCCCCCTTTTTTAGCTGGAAGCAAATTTCATCGAGAACCGACATGACGAGCCGCATCAAGTCGGCGCCTGTCTTGATCGGAGCCGTGTGCGTTCGCTCAAATTGTCGAACTTCAAGGGTGTCCCAGGCAGGCGGCTCACAGTCCTTTTCCGCCTTTGCATGCGCCAATTCACGAAATCGGTCGGTACGGTCTGCAAACGCTGGATCCTCTTCAGGAAGCCGTCGCACGCACCAAAATGCCTCAGGTCCGGGACGGTCCAGCAATTTTGACAAAATCGTGTTGCGGGCGCTCTCTGCATTGTCGCGCGTGTTCGGTGAGAATGTCCCGACATGATAGACGTCATCCTTCGGCCGGATGTGCCGATAAGAAAACCTCAACAGAAGGTCGAGCGTGGCGACGCTGGAGTGTTCTAATGCTGAAACGGCTATCCCCCGATGGTGACCGTCAAATAAAGCTGCGAGCACGCGTGCGACCCGAGTTTCGCCAGCGGCTGGTTGGTCCGACCCGATCCATTCGTCGAGACGGCGTCTGGCCCAGTCTGGCTCGATGACGAACAAAAGGCCGAGATTGGCAATTGCGAAGTCCTCCTTCCCAGCTGAAACGCTCGCTGCGAACCTTGCGTCAATCGATCCTAGCAAGCCGAGACGCGATCGATCGTCCAGGGTGAATTTTCGAACGACAGCGATTGCCTTCTCGATGATCTCAACGCGGCCCGCAGCGCGTTGTGCGATGATCTTGAGTATCAATCTGCGGAGCGGCTGGGAAATCAATGCCTCGGCCGATCCATAATGATAAAAGAAATCGGTACTGCCCAACTCGGTCGAACGCCATTCGCGCGCGAGTTCACGCCCAACGATAGGCAGCGCGGCCTTCGGATGATTGAGTACGAGCTTGTCGAGCCACTCGGGATATCCTTCTTCGGCGAAGCACGCGTGCCGGGCAATGCGTTCGGCGTCTTCGGCGCTGAGGGCCAGAGGCCAATCGAACCCCTCTCGTGCAGCAACCCCGATGCCGGCGAAGGCCAGAATTTGCGTCCATTGACGAGTTATGGCGCCTCCTGGTTTGCGCTGAGGCCGTTTCGGCTCTACGAACCGCCAGAGCGCCATCATGCCATCGCGATACGCTTCCCCGATCTTGCGATCGAAACCTTCTTCCAGAAGGCGCCACTGGCAAGGTGCGGCGTGATCGGCAAGCCCAGTCTTACGTTGCAGCCAATGGGTGAGGTGCTTGAGTCGATGTATGCCGGCTTGCCACGACGCAAGATTTTCTGGCGCACATAGTTGGCCGGGGTTGGCTCGTAAGGCCTCAGCGAACCTCATCCAGGAAGCCTTGGCCTCTTCTTGCTGTTGGTTCCGCTTGTCTTCGTAGGCTTCGTGCTCCGTACGGTGTTTTCGGTCTGCGTCGCTTTCCACCGGCGGCGCAAAGTAAATGGTAAGATCTTCGGCAAGTGCGGGCGATGTCGCTGCAATCGCTTTGAGGCGTTCTTGTTCCTCCTCCAGCCTCTCAGCGTTGAGCAATGAGACGATGAGGCTGAGCGCGACACGTCGATCGTCAATTTGAGGCAACGTCAGGGCGTCATTGAATAACCATACGAGATCCCGTTCCTCCGCGCCCCATAGTTTGTTGTTTGAGCCAAAATAGACGTGCCAGTGTCGACTAACCGGACGCTCGGAAGGAATGGAGCGAGTCTCTGCAACATCGGCCCATAACAAGGCACGGTTAAGCTTCGGATTCCCTTGCACCAGCTGGCGAATTGGCGGCTCGTCCTCTTCGACGGAATAACTCCGGTCAGCTCGTTCGATTGCCATCAGCAATCTGACGAGAGCATGGGAGGGGGCGTTATTGCCAAGTATTCCGATTTCGGCTGCGGCGATTGGCCGAAGGTGATCGGCAAGATAGCCAAATTTCACGGATACCCGATGATAGGTCTCCGCCAGCGGCGGCATCAGGCAGAGGTCGCCGATCACCTCTACAATTTTGGCTCTATCGCGCGACGTTCCGGCCAATCGATAAAGCCCAACGATCGAGTAGGCAAATCCGTCGGTCGAGCTTGGCGGTGGCGGTTTTGCTTCCGTGAGGAGGCGCAGCAGATCGTCAGTACTGAGAAAATTCGGGTACAGTGCTTGAGCAAGTCCCGCCGCCATATACGCGCTGAGCCTGCCAGGATTAGCCATTGCATCACGTGCGGCCTGTCGACATCCGACAAGATCGCCGCAAGCTTTCATCGCTTCGACGGCAACGATACGACGATAGCTTCTTGATCCCTTGCTCTTCGAAGCCTCACGCAACAGAGCTTCACAGCCCGAAATTGGCCCATCTTTTATCAAGCGCAGTAAGATAAATCGAAAATCGTCGTGGCTGTTTGCCTTCCATGCTCTGGTAATGTCGGCGGCCAAGTGCGCATCGGCGAACATGGCAAAGTTGCGAGAGTCCAGACTGGTATCGGGAATCTCGCCTTCCGCGTGCAATTTGGCCAGAGCTCCCAGGATTCGACCGCGGGAACCGATGTCAAGCGAGCGCGGGTCGCCGTGTTGCATTAGCACGATCGGTTCTCGGCGAATGATCTCATCGCAGACGTCGGTATGCCACAGCGCCAGCCAGGCAGCGGCGGGCCGCAACGAGGGTACAACTGTCGCGACGCCGTAACGCTCGGCAAAAATCAAGGTCCACATTTCAGCGCGCGGGCAACCGTCCCGGAGCAGGCGGTCCAACCATCGAGCGGTGAGATATTCCTGAGTTGCCCGATGGTGAAAGCGAATCCTGCCGAAGGTTGAAGGCGCAAAAATCCCACGCCGCAGTAGCGCATTGCGTTCCGCGTCACTCCATTCATCGAGCATGCGCGTGGGCTCAACGGCGCCCGCCACCAGGCTTGGATCGCTTTCCCCGCCAGGCGCGCGTAAGGTGAATGATCTACCAAGCGTTAGCGACGCAGCCAGACTTTCGGCACCCTGTCGAGCTTTGGCTGGAGTCAGCGTATCGTTGTCAGGTCGGTGAGGATCGTGCTCCGCTAGCTTCCTTTCGATTCCATAGTCGACCATCGCCGCCAGGCTGCCGAACGCCTTGTGTGTATTCCAATATGATGCCAGATCGAGTACGTCGCCAGGGCGCTGGCGGAAAGCTTCGAGCCCAGCTTTTGCAATAGCGGCGCTAAATTTTTCAGGATCGGCAACCCCTGCCGCTGATGCGAGTGCCGCCGATTGTTTTGCTTCAAGAGGTACAATCTGCGCCACAAGCAGCTCATGCGTTGCGGTTTCAGGCGTTTGCATCTGTTCAGATTTACTGCGGTCTTCGAAAAGCGGATCGAGAAGTTTGGCTTCGTCGACCTTGTTTGTTGCTAACTCTGCCGTCCTGTGCGCCGGCAGCCACTCGCGGATCGCGCGGCGGTCGTCATCGTTACGCCAATCGGTTACTCGGCACGAAATGAAGATATTCGCTCGTTCAAGGGCAGGACCGCTTTCCCGGGCAAACCGCTTGAGGGCAGTTTCGAAGCTCTTCCGATTAAGCCGCGCTTCGTCTATTGAATCGAGAAAGAACCAACCTTCGGCGGAGCCAGTCCGCCAGGCCTCATATTCCTGCGCTTCGCCTGGGCCAAGGGCAGCTTCGAAGCCTTGATCGGCGAGTTCCTCTATGCGTAGGTAAAATGATGGCCTGCTTAGGGCTGCGAGCTGGTGGGCCTGGTTACGGAACTCCTCCGATTTGCCGCTAGCAGCTTCAGCGAGAACAACTACACGGCGTCGTTGCAGCAGGCCCGACCAATCCAACCAACCGGATAAGCGGGAACCCCAGTGAGTCCCAATTTCAGGATTAAGTTCCTGATCCTTACTGATCGGCGCGAACCAGCGATGAAGTTCGACAAAGTCCATAGCCAGCCACTCTCGCCCGAAGACTCAGCGGGTCATTTTAGACAAGTCACGCAGTACTCTCACGTAGCTTCTGCATGCAGCTATGGCTTCAGGTAACGCCATTTTTTGGTCCAGCGCGAAAGTGAAAATCAGTGAGCCAGATCGATCAATGGGACGACAGCGTGTTGGGGATCGGCAGCAGTGACAAAATCTCAGACTCCAGGTCCGTTGCAGACGCACGTTTGATTGCGCACAAACGGAATGTCGTACATCACGTTGCGCAAGGCAGTCTGGGGAGATCTTCCTCGCGCCAGCACCTGTCATGAAACACGCAGGCCCGGCAGCAAAGGTGCAACTCGATAGGGCTGAGATGGCATCGAGATGACCGCAAGCCGCCCAAGGGGTCATGCTCGCAGTGCTGGTCGTCGCCCGAGACGGTAAATGTGTCGGCTGCCCGCTCGAAATGGCCCCTGGTACCCGCCGCGCCTTGCTTGCGAGCCATTGGGAAGCTGTGGAAATCGCATGGCATCCCGAAGGCGGCCGCTGTTTTGTAGAACCACGTTTGTCCGGTGATTACTAGAAATTCGTGGTTGGCGCCTCGTTCTTTGGTTCGCCGCACGAACTGTGGTAGCAACGGTGCGGTTGCCGCAATCATAGCCGCAGTAGATCCCGACGCAGGAGCGAAGGCATCCTCGACATCAGGATCGCGAACATTCAGCGGGTAAGCAGCCAAAGGTGACGGAACTAGATCCTGCCGGCCAAAAGCTGCTACGACGCTCTGTTCGAAGGCGTCTCCCCTGTTGGCTAAGAGAGAAAGAAATTCACCCAGGAGTTTTGCGTCCCGCGGTTCTTCCAGGGGTTGGGCATTGTAGTCAACCACACCCCAGGCCGAACCGCCTGACAACAACACTACAGCTGGATACACGGCGCGTGTTGGATACTCGCTGCGCATGCCACCGCTCATCCTGGTCGCAACGACAACGCCACGGTAAGTTTCCATCAAGGCAGAGGCACTGAGTACTCCTAGCGCCTCGCGAAGTGTTAGTGTGAGCGGAAGGGTATTGATAAGCCGCGATCTGGCGAGGAGGCGATAAATCTCCTGATGGGCATCGACAATCTCTTCCAGCGAGACGTAGCAGTGGATCGCGTCTGATGCAGGCACGCCGTCATCGACGAAAGCAGAGATGGGATCGGCAAAAATAATCAACCATCGCCCGGCAGTGATGACAACTCGCTGCAGCGTTTTCCGCTCAATCACGCCCAGAGAACGCACATATATCCGAAGGTCGTTGAGCCAAGTCGCCCATTGCGCCAATACTGAAGAAGGTGCTGCGTCGGCTTTTAGGCTACCAAGCGCCTCACTTACTAAGACGGCCATTCTCCGTCCTGCTACCTCTACGCCACGAGGCGGACGCACAGTTTTGGCGTCAGCTCCCTTGGCCTCGACGAGCAGCGTTGGTGCGCGTTGACCATCGAGCCCGAGATAGTCGAAATAGAGTCGGTCGCCGTTCTCGGCCCAACTCCGGGCCTCCTCGGTGACCTGACCAGGGTTGCCCGGATCCCACC
Source organism: Mesorhizobium sp. M2A.F.Ca.ET.037.01.1.1 (assembly GCF_003998075.1). Classification (NCBI taxonomy): domain Bacteria; kingdom Pseudomonadati; phylum Pseudomonadota; class Alphaproteobacteria; order Hyphomicrobiales; family Phyllobacteriaceae; genus Mesorhizobium; species Mesorhizobium sp. M2A.F.Ca.ET.037.01.1.1. The sequence goes on from NZ_RZSA01000237.1 coordinate 6,732, forward strand.
CAAGTTCACGGAGCATTGGGTCGATCAGAAACCGCCGCGTGGGGCGTTCGAGCATGTCGTCCACAGCCAAACCACGCGGCGCTTTTCCTGCTTCAACAGCCTGTGCCGCCCTCGCTCGGATAATTGCTTCTTCCATCTTGAACCGATCGAAAGCGGCTTGAAGAGCGGTCCCGAAGGCGGCGATATTGGCCGCCTCGTTCATCGTAGAAGGTCCGGAAGTTCGAACAACAGTTTCAGAGCATCTGGCCAGCCAACGGACGAAAACAGCTCTAGCACCTCGACCAGCTTTTGACGTCGATCCCGATCTTCGAAGATGTCTCGGTGGTCTGCTAGGTAGCGACGGACCAGCTTCACCAATTTGTCCACGCCAAGCGATTCGAATTGGTAGCCGTCCCGTGCCGCCGACCCCAGGAGTATGTTAGCGGTCCGGTCGAAGACCGCCGGCGGGTCGCCTTCGACGAGGTATGCCAGCAATTCGATGAGGTTGTGGGCGGTCCTGGACTGAGCGTGGTTCGCAATGATGTCCAGAATTGGCGCGTAGTCGGCGAGGAAACGCTGCTTGGCTAGGATATCCGGCAGTCCCGGCTCGTCGTCAGTGTTTGATCGGAAGGCACCAGATCCGAAATAGAGCTGTTTGCAGACTTGATTGATCAGGTGGTCGGCTGCCAAGTAGAGGGGTCGCCAGGTGGCGACGGCCACGGCGTCGGGCTCTCCTAAGAGGTGAGGGCGGGCTGTGACGAGGGTCGCGGCCGCCGAGGTCGCAACCGCGTCCAGGATTCGTCGGCCGCGCGAAGCAATTTCGAGATCATCAGGGCTCGGTGCCTTGCCGTAAGGAAAGAAG
>NZ_RZSA01000238.1:0-7572 GCF_003998075.1 Mesorhizobium sp. M2A.F.Ca.ET.037.01.1.1
GCGCCAGGACGACCATCGGGATCTGGCGGTCGACGGAGCCGAAGCGCCAGTCGGCGATCGGCAGCGTGAACCGACGGGTGAGGAAGTGAACAAGGATGTTGATCGGCCTATCGCCGTCGACCTCCACAAAGGGCAGCATTGGCCGCCTCGAGGCGATGCATTCCTCCTCACCGTCATCGCCGGTGACGATCATGCCTATGTGATAGTAGCCGCGGTGCTGGTGGTCCTCCCACACATAGCCGACGCCGCGACCGACAGAGGTCTCGCCGTCTTCAGGATCGTAGATGAAAAGCGACTGTTCGAAGCTCGGCAGTTGCCATTTCGACGTGAAGGCCAGCGCGGCGCCGATGCCTCCCAAATCGGACACGATGTCCGAATTGAGCCCGGACCGGGCAAGCTGCATCAGCCGGCGCGCGCGGCGTTCATGGATGTTGGCGCGACTGAGGAACGGCAACCACTGACCATGCTCGCAGGCAACCTTTGCCGTGACAAGCATCTGGCCGGCGTCGAGCGCCCTGGAAACGCTTGTGCGCTCCGCCGTGTCCGATTCTGCCGCAGCTTGGCGCACTTGCTCGGCGAGATCGGCGAGGCTGTTGGACAGCAAATCGGCACTGTTCAGTTTTCCTTGAAAATGAGCAGGATTACCGCTATTTTCCTGAACACTTGAGCTGCTTGAGAAGTCCCCCGCAACGCCCGTCGATTGGTCCTCGGCGGGCGTTCGCTTTTCAGGATGTGCCATCGTCGACACCTCCGCTTCGCACAAGATTGGCCAGCCGGATGGCTTCGATCGCCTCGGCCGTCGTCATCGGGAACTGCGACTTGAGCCACGGCACCGCCGCATGTCCGCGCTGCTCCGCAGGCACTTCGACCAGGCGTCGAGCGCCCAGCGAAATGACCTCCGAGTGTTCGTGATCGAGGCCGGTCATTCTGGGCCTCCGTCGCGCATCCAAGCCGTTGCATCCCGAAGGATCATTGGGCCGGGGTCTTCCTGGAAGATCACCCTCGAGGCGCCGACCTGGACGAAATACACCTCATCCGGTGAGAGACCTGCCAAGAACGGGGTCTGACTGGCGAAGTCATCGAACCCCAAGCACAGTCTATCTGCTGCGTCCTCGTCGTCGCGGCAGCCAATGAACAGCATGAAGCCGACAACGCGCTCGATCAGCGGAGCGTACTTGCCGGGGTTCGAACACATCGACTGCCAGGCCTTGGCGTCGGGCTCCCAGCGCGTTTCTGAGGGTGAGAGGTCGATCCGTTCCATCAGGCGGCGGCCCTCCGAACGAACCGAGCAGCGAGATGCCGGCAATAATCGGCACGGGGATATTTGACGGTTTTGCCGGTCAGTCGAACAAACTCAGGACCCGTCCCGCGGTGGCGAGCTTTCTTGACTGCGCCAAGCTCGACGCCTTGGATCGACGCTAAGTCGGCAGGAGAGAAAAAAGCGGGTAGGGTTTCGTCGGTCGCGAGAGCTTCATAGAGCGCAACGCCGCTAAGACCGGATGCTGCCCAGAAGCTTAGCCGGGCATTGAACGCCCGGGCGGTATCAGTCGGTTCCATTTCGTCGCCTTTCGGGTTGTTGAGGCGACTGGAAAATCAAACCAACGAGTGGCTAGAACACTACGGGTTTCTAAGAAAGTCTCCGCATAGGAGCGCACAGCGGCGAATTTCTGGCTCGAACTCTTCCTCCGTAAAGGCGCCGATCTCCTTCACGAACTTCTCATACGTGTCCACTTGGTAGGCGGCGAGGTTGCCAGCCTCGACGTTTTTCCGGAAGCTCGTGAGCGTTGATTTGTCGATTTTTGCATACTTCGCCACATACGCATCTGCTTCGCGGACACCCAATTTTTTACGGTCGTGCATCACCGCAGAGCTTGCCGCCAAGAAGGCCATGGCGTGAACTTGGTTAGTAGGCTTCAGCGCGCCGCCTTTGCTATCTTGGCGTTCGCTGCGCACCCATGCATCTCTCAACTCTCCCATGCGACGCATGATCGGGAAGATCAATTCGGGATCTATACCGGTTTCGCTGAGGTAGCGGCGGACCAGCCCAAGCGTCTGATACTCATCACCGTTGGCGGTCATCAGCTCTGCGGCCAATCGCTCATGCCTAGCCAGGAGGGTCACAGCATCCTTAGCGCGTGTCGCAGCGAGGTCTGAGTCCTCCATCAGCGGAATTCCTTAACGTCCGCCGCCGGCTTCTGGAGCACGTTCATCGCGTCCGCAGCACGCTGGGCGCCACGCCGGCCAAGGCTCTCCGCTTTTGAGACATAGCGATTGGTCATCGCCAACGTCTTCCAGCCAAAAGCCTGCCGCAGCTCATGGGCCTCAGCGCCAGAGACTGCCGCCCATGTCGCGGCGGTGTGGCGCAGTCCGTGCGGCGTTATCTGATCGATACCAGCGGCGGTGCAGATCGAATGCAGGACCTCGCGAAGCCGCTTGTACGAAACGGGTTGCGAGCCCTTTCGCCCCGAAAATACGAAGCCGACACGATGTTCCTGCCGATCAATAAGGGTCGCGGCATCGGTCGAGAGTGCGCGGACAGAAGCGCCGCTCTTCGTGTCGGGAAGGCGCGCGACCAGCTTGGGCAGATCGACCATATCCCAGGTCAACAAGCGCGCCTCACTGACACGCCAGCCGGAGACCGTGAGGAACCGGATCAGGTCGCCGCAATCGCCCTCAATCTCGGCCAATGCCTTGACGAACTGGGGAAGGTCGCGCTCGTCGAGCCAATCGTCTCGAGCGGTTTCGGTGTTCTTTTTGATGCCTATGCACGGATTATCTTTCCGCCATCCGAGCTCGATTGCTCGACCCATCATGACGGACAGCACGGCCAAGGAGCGGTTGGCGTCGGTCGGGTTTGACCGCTTCCGACGGAAGAAGTCCCGGACCATTTCGCCAGTGATGTCGGCGACGCGCTTGCCCTTGAAATAGGGAAGGATGTTCCGCCTGATCCGGCCGCGGTAGTCCTTGCGGGTTTCGGGCTTCTTCGTAGCAATGTGCGACGTCTCGAAGTCGTCGACCAGATCCTCGAACGGAGGCTGTGCCTTTTTCACCGCTTTGGCAGCGGCAGGGTCGTCACCTTTCTCGATCGCCTGCAAGATCGCCAGTGCTTCTGCCTTCGCCTTCTCGGCGGGGAAGACGGAGAAGTCGCCGATGATGATCTTGCGACGCTTGCGCTTGCCGTCGCGCATCGGCAGCTCTTGGAACACGAGCCAGGTCTTAGAGGAAGACTTGCCATCGGCCTTGCGACGGAGCCGAAGCGCGAAACCTGAAAGCTTGCTGTCGCGGATGATCAGCTCGTCGCGGCCCGCCGGCAGCACGGCCGACTTGACGTAGTTGTCGGAAAGAATGGGCATGGTCGGGTCCCCTCTTGGGTAGCCGTGCGGGTACCCGCGACGTGTCTACGCTTGTCACCTTACGGGAACAAACGGGAACCGTAAACCCTCGGTCTTTCCTTTATTCACAACGGTTGCAGGCGATATGGATACCCAAGGGTGGACGCGCAGGAAATGACTTAAAATCCCTCGATCTCTGATCGTACGGGTTCGATTCCCGTCGTCCGCACCACCCTTTGCTCTTGAGCTTGGGGTGGCGGGCCACACTCTTCGCTCGAACTTCGGGTGGCGGCCCGCGAGCCGGGCAAAGGTTACGCGATCGAAAGCTTTTCCGTGCATCAAATGGTCGAGGCGCGTGGGGAAGAGCTTGGGATGTCGACGATCAAGGCGATTTTTCGCCACACCCCTGCCCCGGTCGTATTCGTCTGGCTGACGCTCAGTGCGGTTCTGAGCCTGCTCCTGTTGCTCGGCAACATGCCCAACGGCGACGTCGACGATCTCATGAAGCTGCATGAAATCAGGCATCTTCTGCACACAGGCAATCCGTTCGACAGAACGCTGACCGGTATCGCCCAGCCCGAGCCCATGATCTCGCACTGGCCCTGGATCGTCGATGCGCCCTATGCGTTGCTGGCCATCGCGCTGGCGCCTTTTGTCGGGATGGGAACTGCTTTATCCGCCGCCGCGTTCACCGTGCCGCTCCTGCTCCTCCTGGCCGCTTTAACCCTGCTTTTCCTCGTGATCAGGGAATTCGAGTTCGACCATCCAGGCGCGGTGCTGATCGTCGCCGCCTTCGCCGGGCTGCCCGCGCTTTCGGAATTCCAGCCCTGGCGCATCGACTACCACAACCTGCAGATGCTCATCCTCCTGGGGGCGGTGCTGCTGACGATCCGTGGCTCGCCGGTTGCCGCCGGATTGAACGGCGCCCTAATGGCTCTGTCCACCGCGATCAGCGCCGAAATGGCGCCGTTCCTTGCTCTTCCGGCCGGCTTCTACGCATTGGTATTCATCGCCGGAACGAAGGATGCAGGCAAGGACCTAGGGGCGTACGGTCTGGCGCTGGCGGCCGCCGGCATTGCCGCATTCTTTGTGGTCGTGGGACCCGACGCCTACAAAAGCGCCGCTTGCGACCGCTATTCGCTTTTGCACCTCACCGCGCTTGCGACTGCCGGCGCCGTGCTTGCAGGTGTCTCGCTGACCAGAGGAATTGGACGCTGGTACATACGCGCCCTGTGCCTTTTGGCCGGTGCTGGCGCGACCGCCGCGATACTTGTCTTCCTCTTCCCCCAATGCGCGGGCGGCCCGCTCGTCGGTCTCAGCGACTATGTTCGCGACAATTGGCTCTCCCGCATCGAGCAGGAACGCAGCATCTTCTTCAGCGCGGACTTTCTGGGCTCCGATCGTTTCGCACGGTTTTTCGTCGCCATTCTGGGCACGGCGGCGACATGCGTTTTGGCCATTTCCGCCTCGACAAGGAAGCGAGCCTGGTGGGTCTTGGCGGTCTTTTCGGCTGTCGGCCTCCTGTTGGGACTGCTTTATCTAAGATACCTGCGGTTTTTTCCGCTCTTCGTCGGCCCCGGGGTTGCCTTGCTCGTCCATCAGGGCATTCCAGCCAGCCTGCCGCTGAGGCGCTATTTCGCAGCCAGGTCGAGGGACGAGTTGCCGCGCGCCTGGCTTCTGGCCGCCCCGGGCGTGGCAGTCATTGCTGCTCTTCTTCTAACCTATCTGGTCTGGCCTCCCCGGGCTGCAAAGCTGCTTGGCGTCGACATCGCCAATGCCTGCGCGCAAGCCAGCAGCGGCCCGCATTTTATTTGGCCGAAAGGCGCGAGACTGTTCGCGCCTCCCGATATCGGGATCGCCGCTTTGGGGTCTCCTGAGGAACTCGACGTCGTGGCCGTCCCTTTTCACACATCGGCCAAGGGCATCGAGCGCGTCCTTAGATTTTTTGACCCGGCTACGTCCGACCCGACGCAGCTTCTCGATCAAACCAAGGCCACCCATGTCGCGGTCTGCCGTGTAGAGGAAACGGCCCTCCAGCCGGTCGAAGCCCGGTTTCCATTGGCCAGCCGGTTGGCCACGGGAAAGCCTCCGGAGTGGTTGACGGAATGCCCCTTTGCGGGGCCGCTGCGCATCTATCGATATCCAGCGTCGGGCGGCCCCGCCGGCCAGTGTCCTGCCATGGGCCAATGAGCCGTTGACGCGGTGATGCCCGTCAAGGCGCGATCGGGTTCAACTTCAAGTGCTGGATCAGGATGATCGTCTTGGCATCGACAATACGTCCATCGGCAATGGCGGCCAGCGCTTCGTCCAGTGGTATTTCCAGGACCTCGATGTCCTCGCCCTCCTCGGGCGCGCCGCCGCCGTCGGAAATACGGTCGGCCGGCGAATAGCGCGCGGTGAAGAACCAGAGCCGTTCCGTCACGCTGCCAGGGCTCATGAATGACGCGAACAGTCGCTCGATGTCCTTCAACCGGTAACCCAGTTCCTCCTCCGCTTCCTTGCGGATGGCGGTTTCGGGATCGTTTTCGTCGAGCAGCCCGGCGCAGGCCTCGATCAGCGGCTCGCGGTGACCCACGGCGTAAGCCGGGAAGCGGAATTGCCGCACCAGGAGCACGGTCGAGCGCTGCGGATCGAACGGCAGGATCACCGCGCCGTCGCCGCGATCATAGGTCTGGCGGATCTGCGTCTCCCACCGCCCGTCGCGGCGGCGGTAGTCGAGCACTGTCTTCTTCAGCACCGCCCAGTCGTCCGAAAGGACCTCTTCGGAACGGATGCGAATGCGATCTTCCATGACGATCTCCTTGATGGTGGCAAAGGGGTAGCGACGAAAGCGCCTCTACGCAATCCGGGAAACCGACTGGTCCAGCGGCAGTTTCACCGGCTCGTGTCTGGCGTGACGCGCCACGACTGCCTAGATAGCGGTATCTCTCCAGGAGCCCGCTTCATGACGTCATCGCTTTTCCAGCCGATCACCCTCGGCGACCTCACCTTCCCCAATCGCATCGCGGTCGCCCCCATGTGCCAGTATTCGGCCGAGGACGGCTCGGCCAGCGACTGGCATCTCCATCACTGGATGAACCTGGCAATGTCGGGCGCCGGCATGGTCACCGTCGAGATGACCGATGTCGAGCGGCGCGGGCGCATCACGCATGGCTGCCTCGGCCTCTATTCGGACGACAACGAGGCTGCCGCCAAGCGAACGCTCGACGCCGCCAGGCGCGTCGCCGCGCCCGGCACGAAGTTCGGCGTCCAGCTTGCCCATGCCGGCCGCAAGGCCTCCAACCGCAGACCCTGGGAAGGCGGCGGTCCGCTGCAGCCCGGCGAAGATCCCTGGCAGACCGTTTCTGCCTCCGCCATTGCCTATGACACGAGCTGGAATGTGCCGCACGCGTTGGAAGAGGACGAGATCCTGGAGCTCATCGCGCGTTTTGCGCAGTCGGCCGTGCGCGCCGAACGCGCCGGCTTCGATTTCGCCGAGCTGCACGCCGCGCACGGCTATCTGATCTTCCAATTCCTCTCGCCGCTCTCCAACCAGAGGACGGACCGTTGGGGCGGGTCGTTGGAGAACCGCATGCGCTTCGCGGTCGAAATCGCCAGGGCGGTGAGGAAGGCCGCCCCGTCCATGATGCTGGGCGCGCGCCTTTCGGTGAAGGAATGGGTCGACGGCGGTTTCGACGTCGAGGACGCGATCGAGGTGGCCAAGGCGCTGAAGGCCGAGGGCATCGCCTATATCTGCTGCTCCAGCGGCGGCAATTCGCCCCTGCAGCAGGTGCCGCCCGGCCCCGGCTACCAGGTGCATCTGGCGGAGGCCGTGCGCAAGGGCGCCGGCATTCCGACGCGCGCCGTGGGGCTGATCGACGATCCGAGCCAGGCCGAGGCGATCGTCGCCGGTGGTCGTGCCGACATGGTGGCGCTGGCCCGCGCCTTCCTCGCCGACCCGCGCTGGGGCTGGCGCGCGGCGGCTGCCTTCGGCGAGGAAATCCATCCGGCGCCCCAGCTGGCGCGTTCGGTGACGACCATGCGGCATTGGATGAAGGCCGCCGGCTAGGGCAATTCCAGGAAAAGTGCGACGCGGTTAGGCTCGGCGACTTCGCCGTAGCCTTCCGTCCGGAATTGCGTCAAAACGAAACCGGAAATCACAGGGGGGTCCTGAGACGTTTGGGCGCAGGATCCTCGCCACAACTGCAACCAATTTGGCCGCTTTACGTTGGCGGCCATGATAGACAGCAAACCTTTTGAG
>NZ_RZSA01000239.1:0-7545 GCF_003998075.1 Mesorhizobium sp. M2A.F.Ca.ET.037.01.1.1
GTGCCGGGCGGGCCGACCAACAGCACGCCGCGCGGGATCTTGCCGCCGAGGCGCTGGAACTTCTGCGGATCGCGCAGGAACTCGACGATCTCTTCGAGGTCTTCCTTGGCTTCGTCGACGCCGGCGACATCCTGGAAGGTGACGCGGCCATGCGCCTCCGTCAGAAGCTTGGCCTTCGACTTGCCGAAGCCCATCGCTCTTCCGGAGCCGGACTGCATCTGGCGCATGAAGAATATCCACACGCCGAGGATCAGGATCATCGGCAGCCACGAAATCAGGTAGCCGAACAGCGAGTTGGAGCCGTCGGTCTCAGGCTTGGCGGTGATGGTGACGTTCTTGTCCTGCAGCCTGGAAACCAGCGACGGGTCGCCCGGCGAATAAGTCTGGAAGCCGTTGGCGTTGTCCGTGTAGTTGCCGAAGACGCGGGCACCCGCGATGGTCACGCTCTTGACCCGGCCGGAGGCGACGTCCTGCAGGAACTGCGAATAGGGGATATCCGTCGTTGCACCGCGCGTCTGAGGCGTCTGGAACAGATTGAACAGGGCGATGAGCAGGACCGCTATGATCGCCCAGAGCGCGAGGTTGCGATAGTTCGGATTCATCTATTGTCCCGTTGGAGCCCGCCTGCGGGCCCGCGATGATGGAGAAGCTTGGGCCTAACATAGGGAGAGCGCCTCCCCTTGCCAAGCAGAACAGCACGTATCGGTTAAGCTTTCGCCCACCGTCGCCCACCATCATGGCCATGGAATGGCGGCGCCGGCACCGGCGGCGCTCCGACAAGCATCGCGACGGCGGTGGCGGGTTCAATGTCGAAGCACGGCAGGAAGCGCGCGAAAGGGGCAACCGCCGGAACGATCGACACCGATTGCCGGCCGGCGTCGCCGCCAGCGAAATCAAGGCGTTTGCCGCCGGACCATAGCGCTGGCTCCGCGGCAAGCGCCGCGCGTGAAAGGCTCTGTGGAACATCCTCGCTGAAGGGCGCTTTACTGGCGGCGGCAGGGCCTAGCGGCGCGATCACCAAATCGCCCGACCCGTCTTTCAAAGTGATGCGCCGGCGGTTGTCCCAAAGCCAATTATCCGCCGGCGGCGCGGGGACGGGCAGGTTGCGGCTTTCGCGGCGAAGGAAAATGCCTGTACGGCGCGCATCGACCACCGTCCGCGACAATGTAGCGCAAAGCGATCCCAGCTGCAGGCGGGAAAGCAGCTCAGCACAGCGCGCCTGGTCGGCGAGAAAGGACATGCCGCCAACCGTGGCCAGCAGGATGCGCAGCACGTATACGGCCGCTTGGCCGTCCTCATGCCAAGCGAAATCGCGATCGAGGCGGATGAGACCCGGAACCGGTCTGCTGGCGAACGCGTCGATGAGCATGGCGGCGCGGCGGCCGATGTCGTGGCGCTCACGTGCCGCCTGGGCCGACAGCGCCAGCGCCTCGGCAATGCGCCGTTCGCCTTCGCCCTGCGCGAGCGACGCGCGCACGCGTGGCCGCTCGAAGCGGACATCCATATTGGTCGGGTCCTCGATCCAGCCGATGTCGCGATGCCGCAGCATGTCGCGCAGTGCCGCACGCCTTGTGCCGAGCAGCAGCCGGACGATCCAGGTGCGCCAGTCATGCAGCGTGGCGGGCGCCATGCCGGCAAGCCCGCGGCCGTCATCGTCGCGTGCCTGCCGCATCAGCACCGTCTCGGCCTGGTCGTCGGCGGTGTGCCCGGTCAGGATCAGCTTGATGCCTTCGGCGTCGGCTGCTTGCGCCAGCAGCCTGTAGCGCGCCGCGCGTGCCGCGGCCGGCAGACCGGTCAGGGGCTTGTCGCCGCGCCAGGCGAGAATGCGATGCGCGACGCCGCGCTCGGCGCAGAAATCGGCAACCTGCCGTGCCTCGGTGGCCGAATCCGGCCGCAAGCCATGATCGATCGTCACCGCGAGCAGCCTGGCGCCCGGTGCGGTCCGGTCGAGATGATCTTTGAGAAGGAGGAGCAGGGCGGTCGAGTCGCTGCCGCCGGACACGGCTGCAACGGCGCCGGTCGAAAGGTCCAGGTCGGAGAAAAGGTCGTCTGAGAGGTCGGCTTTGGTATCGGGCGTCAGCACGCCGCCAGCGCCTTTTCCTGCTTGATGCGCTCCTTGAGCGTGGCTGAGACGTCGGGATAGCGCTTGCCGATCTCGTTGAAAGTGGCGCAGGCGACGTCATTCTGCTTCAGTCCGACCAGCGAAACCCCGAGCTTGAGCAGCATGTCGGGGGCTTTCTTGGCCTTCGGGTACTCCTTGCTGGCGGCGAGGAAGACTTCGGCCGCGTCACGGTATTTCTGCTCACCCAGCAGAGACTCGCCCAGCCAGTAATGCGCGTCCGCCGCCTTGGCGTCCTTGGGGAAGCGCGAGATATGGTCGCGAAAGCCCTGCTCGGCGGTTGGATAGTCGCCCGACAAGATGAACTGGTAGGAATTGCGGTAGAGCTCGTCGGGATCGTTGGTCGACGGCAGGGCCGCGACTTGCGTGTCGCCGGACTTGTTCTTCTTGGCCGGCGTCTCGGCGGAAGGAGCGCTTGCCGTGGCCGCGGGAGCCTGCACCGGCGCGCTGGCTTGCGGGCCGGTCTCGGCATTGACGACATTGCCGTTCTTGTCGACGGTGATGGTGCCGAAATTCTTCGGCGGCGCGCCGGTGATCAGCTTGCCGGGGTCGCCGGTCTGCGATTCCACAATGACGTCGCCGACCGTCTTGCCGCCGCCATTTTGCCCGCCGGTGTCAGCAGGCGCCTGCGTCGCCGGAGCCTGCGCGACGCTATTGTCGGTTCCGGCGTCGCCGGTGCCGGAATCCCCGGTGCCGGCATCGCCGAGATTGGTGTTGCCGGTTCCGTCCTGAGGCGCGGCTTCCGATTTCTTCTGCCCGGCCGGCTTGGCGCCTCCTTGCGAACCGCCCTCGAGCTGCTGGAAGCGGAACTCATTGTCTTCCTGCTGCTTTCGGATCTGTTCCTGCATCTGCAGGATCTGGAAATTCATCTCCTCGATCTTGCCGTTCAGCTGGCGCAGCTGGTCTTCCAGACCGGTCACGCCGCCGCCACTATCCTGCGCGATCTGCGCCTGTTCAGGCTTCTTCTTGTCGCCGAAGATGCCGAGCGTCGGCAGGTGAAAGGTAAAGCCGTTGCCGGAAGCCTGTCCGGCGCTGTCGGCCGACGCGGCGAGGCTTGTGAGGCTTGATACGAGCAGCAGCGCAAGCGTGCCGCTCAGGACCGTTCTAAAATGCATTCTGTCTCTCGCGGTGGATGTGTTGGCCTGATGCGCCTTTCCAACAGGGGGAGGAAGCGCCCTCGCGCTCATAGCAGGACCCGAGACTTCGGCCAAATTTTGTTTCAAGTCGTTGCAAATGAAAAAGGCGGCCCTGAGGCCGCCTTTGATTCTTGCGATGTTGTATTTTTGCCGCCTGTGGCGTCGCACCAAGCGGCGGCCACGGGGCCTGTTATCAGGAACCGGCGCCCGACAGCGTGGTGACGGCGCGGCGGTTCTGCGACCAGCAGGAGATGTCGTCGCAGACCGCGACCGGACGCTCCTTGCCGTACGAGATGGTCTTCAGGCGGCCTGCGGAGACGCCCTTGGAAACCAGGAAGTCGCGGGTGGCGGCGGCGCGGCGGGCGCCCAGCGCCAGATTGTACTCACGCGTGCCGCGCTCGTCGGCATGGCCTTCGATGACGATCGCGTACTGGCGATACTGGTTGAGCCACTGCGCCTGGCGCGCCAGCGTGGTCTGCGCGTCAGCGCGGATCGACGAGGAGTCGGTGTCGAAGAAGATGCGGTCGCCGATGTTGACGGTGAAGTCCTGCGCGGAACCCGGCGTGGCGGCGCCGGCGCCGTTGAGCCCGAGATCGGCCGCGCTGTTCGGGGTCTTTTTCGACGCGCAACCGGTGATGGCGAGAGCCGCCACCAACGCGATCATCGCCGGGTTTCTGGTAAGTGCTGCGATACGGCCCATGCCGCCCTCTCCTTAGCATTCGAGTGATTTCGTTGATCACCCAGTAACCACGTTTGGGTTAACCGGCATTCAAGAAACACGGTTAATTTTTGGTTTCGGCCGCCGTCCTCGGCCGTTACGCATCCACGCATTTACCAAGATCGACAATGCGCGCGGACCGTAGGCGGAAATGCGGCCAAAACGCGACCAAGCCGTGGAAAATGGCACTAAGAAATTGAGAGCCGGGGCTTCTCGATTCCTCAGTTCTTCAATTCCTCAGTTCTTCAGTTCCCTATTCCAGCAACGGCGACCAAGCCGGATCCGACGCGTAGTTCGCGGTCGGGATCGGCTGCTCGTTGCGGCCGGTAAGATCGACCGAGACCAGCTTGGGTCCGCCGCCCGAGTCGCGGAAGAACATCAACACGCGGCCGTTCGGCGCCCAGGTCGGGCCCTCCTGCTGGAAGCCGGAGGACAGGATGCGCTCACCCGAGCCGTCGGTCTTCATGACGCCGATCTGGAATTCACCGCCGCTCTGCTTGGTGAAGGCGATCAGGTCGCCGCGCGGCGACCAGACCGGCGTCGAATAAACGCCGTCGCCAAAGGAGATGCGGTGCGGGTTCGAGCCGTCGCCACCCATGACGTAGATCTGCGAGCGGCCACTGCCGCCGCCGCGGTCTGAGGTGAAGACGACCTGCGAGCCATCCGGCGAATAGGACGGCGAGGTGTCGATCGCGGTCGAATCAGTGAGCCGCGTGGTCGAGCGGCTTCTCAGATCCATGGCGAAGATGTTGGAATTGCCGTCATCGCGCAGCAGGCTCATGATCACCTTCTGGCCGTCGGGCGAGAAGCGCGGCGCAAATGTCATGCCGGGGAAGTTGCCGACCAACTCGCGCTGTCCGGTTTCGATCTGCAGCAGATACACCTTCGGCTGTCCGCTCTCATAGGACATGTAGGTGATTTCCTGCCGGTTCGGCGAGAAGCGCGGCGTCAGCACGATGGCGCGGCCGTCGGACAGATAGCGCACATTGGCGCCGTCCTGGTCCATGATGGCGAGCCGCTTCTTGCGCGCGTTCTTGGCGCCGGATTCGTCGACGAAGACGACGCGTGTATCGAAATAGCCTTTCTCGCCGGTGATCTTCTCGTAGATCGCATCGGCGATGATGTGCGCGACACGGCGCTGATTGGCGTCGTTGGCGAAAAACTGCTCACCGGCCAGCTGCTGGTTGCCGAAAATATCCCACAGCCGGTACTGGGCGCGGATGCGGCCGTCCGCCTCCTTGCTCACGCTGCCGGTCACCAGCGCCTGCGCGTTGATGACTTTCCAGTCCTCGAAACGCGGCGAGGCATCCGGATTGGTGATCTTTTCGACAAAAGCGGCCTTGTCGATCGGCGCGAACAGCCCCGACCGTTTCAGGTCGGCTGTCACGATCTCCGATATCAGCGGACCAAGCCCTCCCTGAAAATCAGGGATGGCGATGGGCATCGGCTCGACATTGCCTTTGTTGACGTTCAGCTCAAGAGTTGCCTGAGCGGGCAAGGTGGTGACAGAACTTATGCCTGCCGCCATCGCGGCGACCATCAGGAGCGGCTTGAGGATGGATTTCATGTCTTCTCGCTTCTCTTGCTGATTTTTTGGGTGCTCAGGCTACAGGCCAAGCATCGCTCTTGGATCGAAGTTGACGCGAACGTCAGACCATATGTCCTGCTTTCCGGCGGGAACCTGCAGACCTGCGACATCGCATTTCTGCACGGCGCGGACCGCGCTGGCGTCGAACTGGGGGTTGCCGCTGGACTTCTCGACGGTCGGGCGGCCCTCGAGCTTGCCGGAGGCATTCAGGTTGAAACGGATGACCACGGTGAAGTTTTCGGAGCCCTCGAGGCCAACCGGAAGAGTCCAGCAACCGCCGAGCTGATCCTCCAACGCCCCTTGTTCCGACTTGGAGAGCTTCTGGCCCTGATCCTTCTCGCCGCCCAGCGAAGCCTGCTGTGTCGAGCGCTTGGCGCCGCCACCGGAAGGCTTCTGCTTGTCGAGCAGCGCCGTTATCTCGTCGGCGTTGAACTGCTTGTCTTCCGACTTCGGCTTCGACGACGCTTCCTTGACCGGCTTGTCGGCGTCCTTGCGGTCCGGCGCCTTGGCGCTCTCGGCCTGGGCCGGCTGCGGCTGCGGCTTCGGCCGTGCTTCCGGCGCGGGCGCTGAATCCGGCAGCTTCGCCTCATCCGTCGGCTGGTCCTGCGAGATCGCCTCGGCCACTGCGTCCGGCTTGACCTCTTCCTTCTGGATGGCCGCGGTCTTGTCGGGCGGCGGCGTCGCTTCCTTCGCCGGCGTCGGCTTGGGCTCCGTCTGCTTGACCGGCTCGGGCTTGACCTCTTCCTTCGGCGTCGGCGTCGGCGCGACTTCCGTCGCGGGCGTCGGCTTCGGCTTCTCCTGCGGCTTCGGCACGTCCTCGACCGCAGGCTTCTCGGTTGGCGTCGGCGCGGGCGGCGGCGCCGCCGTCTTCTCGACCGGCTTCGGCTTGGCTTCGTCCGTCACCGGCTTATCGGTGTCGGACGTGTTCTCGCCGACCTTCTGGGCATTGGGAACGACATCCGGCCGCTTCGTCGGAACCGGCGCCGGCTTGTCATGCATGACCGCCTTCTTGTCGCCTTGCAGCGTTTGCGCGATGGCCTCCATCGGCACGATATCCACCGCCACCGACTCCACGTCGGCGGCCGGCATGGCCGGTGGCGACGACAGCGTGAACAGCCCGAAGGCCAGCGCCACCGCATGCAAGATCACCGATGAGGTGAGGCCCGTGCGCATCTGGCGTCTACTGATCCTGTTCCTGCAGCGAGACCAAGCCGATATTCTTGTAGCCGGCGGCTGAAATGCGGGCCATGACCTTCATCGCCGTGCCGTAGTCGGTCGACTTGTCGCCGCGGATGAAGATGCGCTCGTCATAGCCGGTCTTCGAGATCGCCTGCAGCTTGGCCACCAGTTCCTCGATGGGGATCTCGGTTTCCTGCAGGAAAATCTTGCCGGCGGCGTCGATCGAGACGGTGATCGGCTGCGTATCGACATTCATCGCCTTGGCTTGCGTGTCCGGCAGATCGATCGGAACTCCGACGGTGAGCAGCGGCGCCGCGACCATGAAGATGATCAACAGCACCAGCATCACGTCGACCATCGGCGTGACGTTGATTTCCGACATCAGGCCATGGTGACGGCCACGGCGCCTATGGCCGCGTCCGCCTCGCCCCGAGCCACCTGCGCCAGCAGCAGACATCCCCATGATCGTTCCTCAGGCCTTCTGCGCTACTTTTTCATCGATTTGGCGCGAGAGTATGGCGGAGAACTCGTCCGAGAACCCTTCCATGCGCACGGCGAGCTTGTTCGCGTCCGATGACAGCTTGTTGTAGGCGATGACCGCGGGGATGGCCGCGAGCAGGCCGATCGCGGTCGCCAGCAGCGCCTCCGCGATGCCGGGCGCCACCACCGAAAGGCTGGTATTCTTCGACGCGGCGATCGCCTGGAACGAGGTCATGATGCCGATGACGGTGCCGAACAGGCCGATGAAGGGCGCGGCCGAGCCGGTGGTGGCGAGGAAGCCGAGGCGTCCCTCCAGCCTTTCCAT
>NZ_RZSA01000023.1:0-15991 GCF_003998075.1 Mesorhizobium sp. M2A.F.Ca.ET.037.01.1.1
GCACGCTGGCGGTCAACGTCGCCGGCGCCCTTGCCATCGGCGCCTTTGCCGGTGCCGCGCGGGCGGTCGGCGGCGTCTTCGCCAGCGATCTCGTGCGCGACCTCATCGTCGTCGGCCTGTTCGGCGGCTACACCACCGTGTCGTCCTTCTGCCTGCAGACGCTCAACCTCGCGCTCGACGGGGAGGGCCGGCTCGCGGCCTTCAACGTCGTCGCCTCGTCGGTTCTGTGCGTGCTGTTCGTCGCCTTCGGCTTCTGGGCGATCGTCTGGGTGGCTGAGTCAGCAACCTGGGTGGCTGGTTCAGCTACCGGGGCAGCGGGCTGAGCGATGACGGACAGACAGGCGGCAATGCGGCTTTATCTGGCGGTCGGCTGCGGCGCGGCGATCGGCTCCCTGACCCGGTTCCTGTCGGGCTACGTCGTCGTCTCGCTGCTCGGCCTGAACGCTCTATGGTCGACCGCTTTCGTCAACGTCGTCGGCTCCTGGGTCATCATGGCTTTCGCGACGCTGACCGGACCGGATGGGCGCATGATGGTCGGACCGGTCAGCCGCAATTTCGTCATGGCCGGCTTTTGCGGCGGCCTCACCACGTTTTCGGCGATGAGCCTCGATACCTTCATCTTGCTGTTCGAGGGCGACTTGCCGCTGGCCGCGACCTATCTCATCAGTGTGGTCGGGCCGTCGCTCGTCGCGGCGTGGCTGGGTTATCTCATGGCATCCAGGCTCAACCGCTTGCCGAAAGGTAGTCAGGCAACAGGTAGCTAGAGCAATTCCAGGAAAAGTGTGAGCGGGTTTCCGTCCGGAATTGCGTCAAAACAAAGAGATAGAGCGGTTCGCCGTTTCTGTGAAACGGTGAGCCGCTCTAGGGAGGAAAACATGGAACTTCCCGCGCAATGCGCGCTGCTCAGGATCTTCTTCGGCGAGGACGACAGGGCGGCCGACGGCAAGCCGCTGCACGAGGCGATCGTCATCAAGGCCCGCGAAACCGGCATGGCCGGCGCCACGGTGCTGCGCGGGCCGCTGGGCTTCGGCCGCTCCAGCGTGCTCCACACCGCCAAGATCCTGCGCCTGTCGCAGGATCTGCCCATCGTCGTCGAGATCGTCGACGCGCCGGAGAAAATCGATGCGCTGATCCCTGCGATCAAGGCGCTGACGAGTGAGAAGAGCTGCCTGATCACCAGGGAGAAGGTCGAGGTCATCCGCTACGGCGACGGAGACTGAGCTCCAAAGCATGTCTCCCGAAAGTGGGAACCGGTTTCGGGTTAAAGACATGCGCAAATCAAAGACCAAAGCGCATAGAGCGAATCCGAAGGATCGCGACGCGCTTTAGGTACCCTCGATCAGCGGTCGCGAAGACGGCGGCCGATCGTATCCTCGTCGAAAATGCCGGCGGAAAACAGCTCCATGGCTTCGATCGCCAGGTCCGAAGCCTCGGAACTGCCGCGGGCAATGCCTCGCTCCACGCAGACCTGATCATAGATGCGCTTCAGCAGGACGAGATCGTCTGGATAAGCTATGCCGCTCTTGGAAACATGGGGGCCAATCATCGCATCCTCCATTGTTGGACGGAAGCATGACAGAAGCTCGCGGGGGCGGTGAGCCTTCTATCGCCAGACCGGCACCATAGGGTGCTGCGTCGGTCGCGCATTCACCCATGTTAAAAAGGCGGCCGACGGGCCGCCTTCTGTACCCGGAAGGTTTCAGCTGACTCAGCCGACGATCTCGGTGTCCGAGAACCAGTACTTGATCTCCTGCGCGGCGGTCTCCGGCGCGTCGGAGCCGTGCACCGAGTTCTCGCCGATCGACAGCGCATGCACCTTGCGGATGGTGCCTTCTGCGGCGTTAGCCGGGTTGGTGGCGCCCATCACTTCGCGATTCCGGGCGATGGCGTTCTCGCCTTCCAGCACCTGCACGATGGTGGGCGCCGACGACATGAATTCCACCAGCTCGCCGAAGAACGGGCGATCCTTGTGGACGGCGTAGAAACCTTCGGCCTCGCGGCGGCTCATCCACACGCGGCGCGATGCGACGACGCGCAGGCCGGCGTCTTCGAGCATCTTGGTGATGGCGCCCGTCAGGTTGCGCCTGGTCGCGTCCGGCTTGATCATGGAGAAGGTGCGTTCGATCGCCATAGGGTCGTCCTTGTTCTTGGGAATGGAAATTGGAGTGGCGGGCTCTATACAAGCCGCCCGGCGGCTTGCCAAGGGGAGGCGGCTTCTGGTCAAGGCGGGCGCTTTGCGGGATAATGAAACGGCTGCATGCGCTTCGGGCGCTTGCTCCGGAACGCTCGCGGCGGCGGAGCCGGAGGCGATGAACTGGCCTTATCTCAGACGCGGCGACATCGTGGGTATCGTCTTCATGGCGCTCATATGCGCCGTGATCGCCTTCCTCCTGCTGGTTCTGCCGCCGCCGGATCACAATTTCGGCTTCGGCCCGGAATGGCAATGTACGCGCATCGGTGAAGGCGATCCGATCTGTGTCAGGCTGATCGACAAGGACGCGCTCAAGCGGAATTAAAGCCCGATCTCAATGGTCACGATCGGCGCGTCTCCGGCCTTCAGGCTCTCAGCTTGCCGCACCGACGCCTTGACGGGCAAAAGCAGGCTGCCCGAGGCCTTGTCGGGGAAAAGCGACGTAGTCCATTTTGTCCTGCCGATGACAGCCGTCACACCAAGCGAGCCCCAGGGTCGCGCCAGCCCCGCCATGGCCGCCTTGATCCGCGCCGCGACATCCGTTGGCAGCGTGATGAAATGCCAGCCGCCCTTGCCGGGGTAGACCCAGATCCCGCCCTGCATCTCATAACGCAGCATGGCAATTCCGACGGCCGTCACGCCGCCGCCGCGACCTGCCGTCCGATACCGCCATGCAGGTCGAGGCAGCGCTCGAACCAGCGGGCGATGCTGTCGCCGTCGTCGAGCAACTGGAAAGGCGAGGCGATGCGTCCCCATTGCAGCGCGCCGAACACGATGTAATCGGCAAACAGCGGCGCCTCGCCGCCGATGAAGGGCTGGTAGGTGAGCGTCGAGCGCAGCGGCTCCAGCGCGGCGCGGAAGGCCGCGAGCCCGGCATCGCGGTTCGCCACGACCTCTTCCAGCCGCTTGCCGTACCGCTGCTCGCGGCTTTCGCGGAAATAGGCGGCGTTGGGCTCGTCTTGCATGTCATGCAGATCGGTCAGCGCCACCGTCGCGACGTAGGGATGGATGGTGAACTGCGACCAGCGCTCGATGAAGCGCGCCATCGCCTTGCCGCCATCGCCGCCGAATAGCGTCGGCCGATCCGGATAGGCTTCGTCGAGATAGAGCGCGATGGCGAAGGAATCGGCCACCACGCGCTCGCCGTCACGGATCACCGGCACCGTCTTCGACGCGCCGCTCTCGACTTCCGGCACCTCGAGGAAGCGCGTCGGCACCTTGGTGACGGCGAGCCCCTTATGAGCCAGCGCCATCTTGGTCTTCCAGCAATGCGGGCTGAACGGGCGGCCGACATCATGGCCGACGAGGTCGTAAAGCAGAATGGTCATTGGCGGGTCCGTTGCTGCGGGTTACGTAGAGCCAGGATTCGTGGCGAACCGGTGGATGATGAAACAGCATTTCATGATGTTTGCGGCCTATAATCAATGGGCCAACCAGCGTCTCTACGATGCCGCGGCACACCTCAGCGACGAGGAATTCAACCGCGACACCGGCGCCTTCTTCGGCTCGATGATGGGAACGCTCAACCATATCCTGACTGCCGATCGTATCTGGATGAAGCGTTTCACCGGCGAGGGACAGGCACCGTCTTCCCTTGACGCCATTCTTTACAAGGCGCTGCCACCCTTGCACAGCGCGCGCGAGGCGGAGGACAAGCGGATCATCAACTGGGTCGGCGGCATGAGCGAAAAGGCGCTCGCCGGCCGCTTCTCCTATATGACCCTCTCCGATATGCGAACTGTCTCGCAACGCGTGGCACCCGCGCTCAGCCATTTCTTCAACCACCAGACCCATCATCGCGGCCAGGCGCACATGGTGCTGACCGTGCTCGGCCGCCCTTCGGTGCCGCTCGATCTGGCGCTGTTCCAGCGCTCCGAGGAAGGCCGCGCCTATGCCTGAAGCATAAGCTCCGGGAACCCGCACGTTTCTGCTGCGGTTCGTTGCGAATGGCGCTTGCTGCGGGAAGTGTTTTTTGTTTGCTTTACAATTTAAATTTCGAAGAAAAGTCGAAAATTTATTTAACAATTCGATATAGCAACAAGAACAAAAAAGTATTACTGCAAATACGGTACGAAACTGAGGCGTGAATTTCGGCGTAGATATGTATGCCCACGGCGTCAGTCAAAGAACGCGGTGCCTGTATGATGCAGTGCAGCATATTCCGTCTAAGAGGAGAGTGTCATGCCAAGTATCATTCGGGAATTGCATAAAGTCCTTACTTGCGGCGCGGTCATCGCTATTTTGGCGGTTCCGGGCCATGCCGCAAGTCTTGGATTGGGTGGTGTCGGCGGCGTGTCCGTCGGTGGTAATGGCGCCAGCGCTAACGTCGGCGGCGCGAGCGGTGCCAATGCGGATGCCTCCTTTGGGGGAAGCAGCACGGCCTCCATCGGCGGCACCAACGGCGCCAACGCTGGCGTTTCGCTTGGCGGCGGCCAGGCGGCGGATGCGGCGGTGTCCCTGGGCGGGACCGATACCGGAGCCACCACCTCGATCGGCACCAGCGGCTCCAATGTCGGCATCGGGACGCTTGGAGCTTCCGCCGGTGTCGGTGTCGGCATACCGGGCACTCCAGGAGTTCCGGGCACCCCCGGCACTTCGGTCACCACCAAGCCTTCGGCCGCTGTTGCGCAGATGTCGGGTACCCAACTTGCGCGCATGAAGAAGCGCAGCGCCGACGTGCTTTCCAGCGAAGGAACCTATGATGCCGATCTGAGGGCGCTCTGCCTGATGATTTCGCGTCGCTGACATATGCTGCAAGACAGCCCGGTCGGGAGTGCCGGACCGGCCGTGAGGGCTCTGCGGCATCTCCTACCGCATCGCCGCCATTGCTGGCGGTGCGTTGACGAGAACCTCCGGCCAGTCGGGAAGCCTGCTGCTTTTGGCGGCGGGCTTTCTGCTTGCCTGCCGCCAAGGGCGGTTCCGACGGCCTGTTAACCACACTTGCATTGAAGCTAATATGTTAGGACTTCCTTTGCGCTCGCGCTCCACAATAAGCCGGTAGCAGTGGGAGCAACGGCATGCGCATCGATTTGTCCCCGACAAGCTGGGGCAGGGTCGTGGTGGTCACCGCCGCCGGCACAGCCTTTTTCATTGCCGTCGCCTTCTTCGTCGATTCCTTCAATTTTCCCTCGCTGTCGCCGCAGGCGCTGCTGTGGGCGAAACTCACGGATCTTTTCCTGCCGCTTGTCCTCGGCGGCTCCTTTCTGTTCTTCCTGATGTGGAAGATGCGCCAGCTGGCGATCACGCAAAAGGAGCTCAGCGTCATCGCCGCGACCGACAGCTTGACCGCGGTCTTCAACCGCGGCGCCTTCTCGATGCTGGTCGAGGCCTATCTCGACCAGGCCCGCGACCAGACGGTCGCCGACGCCGGCGCGCTGCTGATCGTCGATGCCGACCATTTCAAGTCGATCAATGACCGCCTGGGCCACGACTGCGGCGACCAGGCGCTGAGGTTGATCGCCGCGACGATCAAGGGGCAACTGCATGGCGCCGACATCGTCGGACGCATCGGCGGCGAAGAATTCGCGGTCTTCCTGCCCGGCGCCGATGCCACACGCTCCTTCCTGGTCGCCGAATCCATCAGGCGCCGCATTCGCGAGGCCGAATTTGCCCCCGACGGGCGGCCCTGGCCGCTTTCCGTGAGCATCGGCGGCATCGCCTTCAGCGGCCCGACCACCTACCACGACGTTTTCCAGGTCGCCGACCGCCATCTCTACAAGGCCAAGTCCAACGGCCGCGACCAGGTGAGCTTCGAGAGCCGGCGCAGCGGGACGGCTGGCAATGCCGGCGGCACCATGCACTAAAGCATGTCTCCCGAAAGTGGGAAACGGTTTCGGGATAAAGAGATAAAGACATGCGTAAAATCAAAAACCTAAAGCGCATGGAGCGAATCTGAAAGATCGCGACGCGCTTTAGGCGTCCCTTAGCACCATCAACGGTCCGTTCATCCTTTGGCGGCTAGTGTCGGCGGCTGACCTCAGCCGATCCGCGAGCGACCGTATTCGATCTCATCGACTTCAAGGCGGTGCTGATCATCGCCCCTCATCTTCATCCCGCTGGAGCAGCTCCTGCCGCTGCATGGCGAGCAGTCGGCGACGCGCCGGCATTGGCTGAACGACGTTTTCTACCTGCTCTTCAACGGCATTGTCATCAAGGCCGGCATAGTATTGGTGGTTGGCGCGGCGATGCTGCTGGCGCAGCGTTTTGTTCCCGAGGCGCTCACCGCCGCCGTCCAGTCGCAGCCTGTGTGGCTGCAGGCGATCGAGGCTCTGCTCATCGCCGACATCGGCTTCTACCTCGCCCATCGCGCCTTTCACGCGGTGCCGTTCCTGTGGCGCCTCCACGCCATCCACCACTCGATCGAGGAGATGGACCGGCTGGCCGCGCACCGCGTGCAGCCGGTGGACCAGATCCTGACCAAGTCGGCTTCGTTCTTGCCGCTGTTCGCGCTGGGTTTTTCCGCCGAGGCGGTTCTCATCTACGTGCTTGATCTACCAGTGGCAGTCGGTGTTCATCCACTCCAATACGCGCATCAAATTCGGGCCGCTGAAATGGCTGATTGCCTCGCCGCAGTTCCATCACTGGCACCACGCCAACGAACGCGACGCCTATGACAAGAACTTCGCCGGCCAATTGCCCTTTCTCGACCTGATCGGCGGCACTTTGTTCATGCCGCCGCGGATGCCAGAAAAATATGGTGTCGACGAGCCTGTGCCGCAGCTCTACCACCGGCAGCTCCTCTATCCTTTCGTCGCAGCGGCCGAACCGGCCGCGATCGCCGAAGCCTCGGCCGCCGGCAAGCCCGAATAACGGCAAGGAAAAGCCTCTCGTCAGGTGAACTGAGCCGGGGGCAGTTCATAGGCGGTGGGCCTGAGAAGATCGCCGTAAATCAGGCGGCAAAACCGCCATAGCCGCGCGCGACCGGCTTCACCGAAACGATCGGCTGGTCCGACGGCCACAGGATGCCGGCGGTCACCGCGAAGGTGATCAGCGCATCGCGCGCGGCCTCGGCCGAGATTTCTCGGGCCCGTGCCGCCTCGCAGGCCTTTACCGCGGCGCCGTAGCTCAGCCGCCGCCGCGATGGCGGAAACTCGGTCAGGAATTCATGCATGGCGGACAGCGAGGCGATCATGCGCTTATGGCCGGCGCCGACGCTGAGGGCGACCGGGGTGAAGAACATCCTGTCGTACATTGAGACCTCGTCTGTTGGCTGCGGAGGCGGCGGGCCTCCGGTCTGGGAAGGGACGCCACACAACGCGGCTTGCGGCGTGAGGTTCCGCGCACGCCGATTTTTCCGTCTTGGACCTGATCCGTCGCGTGAATCGGCAGGAGGGGGCAGGCGGCCTATTTCCATATGCCGCGCATGCGGGCGCCAAGGTCGACCTTGACGCCTGGCCGCTGGCGCGGGTCGTCCTTGAGCGCCGCACTCGCCCAGGACGACTGCTCGAATGCCGGAAGCATCGAGGCCGGGATGAAGCGGGTGCGCGAGGCATAGACATGGCGGTCGCCGCGCGCAGCTTGGTTGTGCGGATAAAAGCGCTGCGGCACCACCAGATGCAAACTGTCCTTGGCCCTGGTCATCGCCACATAGAGCAGCCGGCGTTCCTCCTCGATGTCCTCCTTGGTGCCGACCCCGAGATCGGCCGGGATGCAGCCATCGACCGTGTTCAGCACGAAGACGTTCTTCCATTCCTGGCCCTTGGCCGAATGGATGGTCGACAGGATGAGGTAATCCTCGTCGCGATGCGGCGCCCCGGCCTGGTCGCTGGTGGCGTCGGGCGGATCGAGCGTCAGCTCGGTCAGGAAGCGTTCGCGCGACGGATAGGTCGAGGCGATCTGCTCGAGCTGGATGAGATCGGCCCGGCGCGTGATCGCATCCTCATGGATGCGCTCCATATGCGGTTCGTACCAGAGCCTGATCCGTTCGAGGTCGGCCGGCCATTTGGCGCCGGCGCGTAGGCCGCTATAGATGTCGAGGAACACCGGCCAATCCTGCGCGGCGCGCTGCGGCGGCCGGAAGCGGGCAAGGCCGAGCGTCTCGTCGAGCGACGTCGCCATGGCATCCACGATCTGCGAGGCGGCGGACGGCCCGATGCCCGGCATCAGCTGCAGCACGCGGAAACCGGCGACGCGGTCGCGTGGGTTCTCGGCGAAGCGCAGCATCGCCAGCATGTCCTTGACATGCGCGGCGTCGAGGAATTTCAAGCCGCCGAACTTGACGAAGGGGATGTTGCGACGCGTCAGCTCCACCTCCAGCGGCCCGCTGTGGCTCGAGGTGCGAAACAGCACCGCCTGCGCCTTCAGCGCCGTGCCGGCCTCGCGTTCGGCCAGGATCGCCTGGCAGACATAATTCGCCTGCTCGGCCTCGTCGCGTACGCTGACCAGCTGCGGCCTGTGCGAGGAACGGCGCTCGGTCCACAGATTCTTGGTGAAGCGTTCGCTGGCCTCGCCGATCACCCTGTTGGCGGCTGCCAGGATCGTCTCGGTCGAGCGGTAGTTGCGCTCCAGCATGACGATCTCGGCGGGCTTCGCGAATTGTTTCGGGAAATCGAGGATGTTGCGCACTTCCGCGGCGCGGAAGGAATAGATCGACTGCGCGTCATCGCCCACCACCGTCAGGCCGGCGCCGTCCGGTTTCAGCGCCAGGAGGATCGAAGCCTGCAGCCGGTTGGTGTCCTGGTACTCGTCGACCAGCACGTGGTCGAAGCGGGAACCGAGATGAGCGGCGATTTCCGGCTCGGCCGCCATCTGCGCCCAGTAGAGCAGCAGGTCGTCGTAATCGAGCACGTTCTGCGCCTGCTTGGCCTCGACATACGCCGCGAAAAGCTCCTTCAGTTGCTCCGCCCATGCCGCGCACCAGGGGAAGGCGGAGCCGAGCACCTCGTCCAGTGGCGCCTGCGCGTTCACCGCCCGCGAATAGATCTGCAGGCAGGTGCCTTTGGTCGGAAAGCGGCTTTCGGTTTTCGAGAATCCCAGCTCATGCCGTGCAAGGTTCATCAGGTCGGCCGAATCCTCGCGGTCATGGATGGTGAAGGCCGGGTCGAGGCCGATCTGCTCGGCATAGTCGCGCAGCAGCCTGGCGCCGATGCCGTGGAAAGTGCCGGCCCAGGCCAGCGCGTCGCCGATGATCGCCGCGTCGCGCCCCAGCACCTCGCCGGCAATGCGCTCGACCCGCTTGGCCATCTCGGCCGCGGCACGACGGGAGAAGGTCATCAGCAGGATGCGGCGCGGATCGGCGCCCTTGACGATGAGATGGGCGACGCGATGCGCCAGCGTGTTGGTCTTGCCGGAGCCGGCGCCCGCAATCACCAGCAGCGGCGCCGCCACCTTGCCGTCGCCATGCACCACCGCCAGCCGCTGCTCATCATTCAGCCGGGCAAGATAAGCGGGCGTCTCGAAGGACGAATCACGAGCGGCGATGTTCATCGCCCATCAAGCATCGTTTCCGCTTTGTTCGCAATAATTTCCTCGCGTTGCGGGAGAGCCGGGAGGGGACCGCAGCGGCCGGAGAGGAGGCTGAGCCGGTGGTGGGTGGGCGCATGCATTCTCTATGGAGCGCTGGTCGACCCCCACTCCGTCTCGGCTTCGCCGAGCCACCTCTCCCCCGATCGACGGGGTAGAGGAAAAGCGCCGAGCTTCCAGCAACGCTCCCTTCCTTTCCCTCCGGAGGGGGAAGGTGGCGCTGCGAAGCAGCGACGGATTGGGGGAACCACGTGGCAATCAAACCTCAGGTCGATCAGTCACGCCGTCACAGACGATGTGTGCATGGCGTAGAAGAAGGTGGGCCGAGCAAGGGCGCTACCGCTTCGGCTCCACCCCCATTGCCGCCGACTGGCGCCGCAACTTGCGCCTCTCATCGCCCGGCATGTCCAGCGGCGCGACATCGCCAGGCACCTCGTTGATGATCCTCACGGCGACGCGATAGGCGGTGTAGGCGAAAAGGCCGGTAAGCAGCAGGCGGATCATCATCGTCTCCTCATGCGGTTGATTGGCTTTCAACCGGACGCGGACCGGTTGGTTCCGCCTCACGCGCAACCAAACCGCCATCGCCTCGTTTGCCCTTTATGAAAGGGGCGAACGAGAGGAGGTCGTCATGATGAAGCTTCCTGTGCTGCTGGCTCTTGCGGCAGGGCTCGTGCTCGCCGCCTGCGACAACAGTGTGCAACCCACCAAGGCGCCGGGCGACGAAGTCAACCAGAACCCTCAGGTCGACAAGAACCCGGTGCCGAAATCGACCACGGGCGGCGACCAGCCGGGCACGCCTCCGAAGCAATAGGGCAGGGCGAGTCGGGTTATCGTCGGCCCTAAAGGTCAAGTTATCGTCGGGCTGGAAGAAGGCCGGCGCTGCTTGGGAGGAAGCTGGATAGCGCCGGCCAAGCGGGAAAATCAGGCCCGCCGCGCAATCCAACATAGCTGAGTCTCGGCCTTGCGTCATGGTGCGATCGCGCTAGCCGGCTACAGTCAGTGGAAACACCCGGAAAATCCTGACGCTGCGCGAGCGGCGCTGCTTAGGCCACCGCCGCGCGTGCCGGCTGTCCGCCGGTGATCTCCATGTCGAGTTGGCGCTGCGTCAGCGCCGCTTCGGCCAGGATCCATTGCTTGAACAGTTCCACCTTGCGGGCGCCGAGCGCCTTGATGGGGCTGACGAAGTACCAGCCCGCCGTGTTGGGATGGTGGACCGCGAAGGGGGCTACCAGCCTTTCGGCACGGATGTCGCTTGCCATGTAGGCGCGGTTGGCGACGGCGAAGCCCATGCCGGCATTGGCCGCTTCGTAGGACATCATGCAGCTGTCGAAATAGACGCTTCTCGTCTCGCCAAGCACGAAGCTCGCGCCGGCGAAGCCCAGCCACGACTGCCAGTTCTGCGTGCAGGTGTCCGAATGCAGCAGCGTGAAGTAGCGCAGGTCCTCCGGCACCACCTTCGACAGCGGCTTGTCGCCCAGCACGTCGTGAAACAGCTTGCGGCTGCACACCGGCGTCAGGTCTTCCTTGAACAGCAGTTCCGAGGTGAGGCCGGGGAAATTGCCGTCGCCGTAGCGGATCTCGAGATCATATTCCGAGGTCGCGAATTCATGCGTGGCGTAGGATGTCGACACCCGCATCTCGATGTCGGGATATTGCTGCTGGAAGGTCATCAGCCTGGGAAACAGCCAGCGCGCCGCGAAGGTCGGCAGCACGCAGATCCGCAGCACATGCGCCTGCGACTGGCCGGTGGCCTCCATGCTGGCCGCCACGATCCGTTCCAGCGCCTCGCGCACGCGCGCCACATAGGTCTCGCCCTCCGGCGTCAGCGACACCGCGTTGCCGCCGCGCTCGAAGATCTTGAAGCGCAGCTGGTCCTCCAGGCTCTTCACGCGCTGGCTGACGGCGGAAGCGGTGATAAACTGCTCTTCGCCGGCGCGCGTGAAATTCCTGTGCCTCGCGGCGCTTTCCACGATTTTCAGCGAGTTGAGGTTGACCTGACTGAGCAGACGCACGGGGTTTCGACCTTAAGCTGGGCTTACGCTACCACCAGCATTCCTAAATTTACAGGGGTAGGCGTTTAAATGACTGTTAACCAAGTGTTGCCCCCATCTTGGAGAAAGTACAATGAACGCCCATACAATTCCCGAACTGCGCTGTGCAATGAGCCGCGAGGCCATCATTGGTCATGAGACGGCCTGGAAAGTGTCGGGCTTCGGCGTCGCCCAGTATCGTCACGGTTACGACCCGGCTCTGCTTGCCGCGATCGAGGAAGCCGCCCTGAAGCTGAAGGCCAGCCATGCCGTTCACAAACATCTCGACCTCACCTTTATCACCGGCGCGGACCGCTATATTCCCGAGATCAAGGAGCTTTTACACGACAAGCTGCGCTTGGAAAGGCTGTCCGACATGATGGGCACCAAGCTCGAACCCTATCCGCTGTCGATCGTCGGCTCGACCGTCACCTTCATGAACCCCAGGGACGGCGCCGTCGAATGGCATTGCGACGGCGTTCCGGTGACGGAGCTCATCCCGCTGTCGATCAGCGACCCTCTCATCGGCGGTCATCTCGAGATCTATTGCGACGATTCCGAGACCGGCCGCTCGATCCTGGAATCCGGCCGCGACCTGCCGCGCAACAAGATCATGCGCATCGACCACAAGATGAACTACGCCACGCTCGGCCAGTTCCTGGGCGTGCTCCACCGCACCGCGCCGATCCAGCTCGGCGAGCGCGTCACGCTGGTGCTCAACCAGCGCTCGGCGACCAAGCCCTATGTCGACGATAACCGCATGTTTTACCTCGCCGCCGACAATGACCATGACCGTGCCTGGGTGAACGAGCTGGCCGAGGATGTCTGGACCAACCAGCTGCCCGCCTATCGCCGCCATGCCGAGGAGCATCCCATGCCGCAGCCCGCCGCGGAGCCGGTTTCCGGCGGAGCAAGGGAGTCTTGGTAGTGACCAACGATCCGGTCGAGCGCCAGCCGCGCCCAGCGTCGCTGAGCCTCGGCCCGGCCGTGGCGGACTGTCGAGACCATCCCAGCGCCGCCCCGGCGGCGGCGCTGGCCTTCGCCCTCGGCGCCGTGGCGCTGTGGGCGACCAACGCCCTGGTCGGCAAGACGCTGCTTGCCCTCTATCCGGTATCGCAAGTGCAGTTCCTCCAATTTTGCGGGGCGGCCGCCGTGTTTGCGCTGATCCGACTTTTCCCTTCTCCCCTTGTGGGAGAAGGTGGCCTCGCGAAGCGAGGTCGGATGAGGGGTGCTGGACGGATCGCCGACGCTGGAGTTTCTTCCAACACCCCTCATCCGTCTCGGCGCTCTGCGCCGATCCACCTTCTCCCACAAGGGGAGAAAGAAGGAGTCTCGCTTGCCGCCTATGCCGTCGGCTTCCTGGGGCTGGTCGGCACCATGGTGTTGCAATATATCGGCTTCGCCTCGATGCCGGTCATCGAGGCGAACCTCGTCGCCTATACTTGGCCGCTGATGACCGCCGCGGCCGCTATTCTGCTGGGCCGGCCGCGCCGTCCACTGTTGCTTGGCCTGGCCGCGGCTGTCGGCTTCGCCGGCGTGGCGCTGGTCATTTCCGGAGGGCGCGCGCAGACCTGGTTCGAAGGCGGCAGCGTTGTCGGTTATCTCGCCGCTTTCGGCTCGGCGCTCTGCATGGCCTTCTACTCGCTTACCGTCGGCCGCCTTGGCGTGCCGCCGGAACGTCTGCTTTTGCCCTCGGCGCTGATCGGCGTCGCGCTCACCTTTGCCTGGTGCCTGCATGACGGCGCCGGACGCCTGACCGGTGGGCATCTCCTGCTCGGCCTCTATCTCGGCGCCGGCCCGATGGGGCTCGGCTACTATTTCTGGTCGCGCGCGGCAAAGCTCGATCACGGCGGCAGGATTGCGGTCGTCGCCTATCTGACGCCAATCGCTTCCACGTTTCTGCTGACCCTGTCGGGCGAAAGCCTGTCGATGACGGCTGTTGCCGGCGCCGTCCTCGTCATTGGCAGCTGCCTCGCGGTCGGCATCGAAGGTACGGAGACCACGCACAATGTCCAGAATGCCCGTTGACGAGGACGAACGCCGCGCCAGACAGGAGGCGCACTGGCTGGTCAGGGAATTTGGCGCGGAAGCGCCGCTCTATGCGGCCATGAAGGCGGAAAAGGCTATTGAGCAAAAGGACTTTGGCCGCTGCGCGCGCTGGAAACGCGTGCTGGAAATCCTGTCGGACAGCCCTTCGGCGGATGTCAGGCGCGGCGTCGCCGTCAAATGAGCAATTTGCCCTGGCGCCGGCGAATCGCGAAAGGCCCACATCCAGCCGGCGGATTGTCATTGCCGTGGCCGGACTTGGCCTGAACTTCGATTTTTCAGCAACTTCCTTGGCCGACCCAGTGCAACCGGAGGTTCTACGTATCCTGCCGGACCGTCGGTTCTATAAAGCATCTGTTATAGCTATTAGAAATCCTAACTTGCGCCTTCGCAGCTCGCGTAGAAACATAACCCGGTATTGAGTCGCGTAGCTTTACTGACTCTGGACGGTCCGTTGGGGGACAGGTCCAATTCGATACACCGACAAAAGTCTTAAAAACGAGCTGGCGATTTGAGGGCCGGCAGAAGGTGAAAAAATTGTCCAACATCGACGATAAGACCGCAATTGAACTGACCGCCGACATTGTCTCCGCCTATGTCGGCAACAATCCGCTCCCTGCTTCCGGCCTGCCTGATCTGATCGCCAGCGTCAGCGCGTCGGTGCGCAAGCTCGCCGGCGGCAGTGTCGTCAAGGAGGCGGTGGCGCTGACGCCCGCCGTAAACCCGAAGCGTTCCGTCTTCCCGGATCACATCGTCTGCCTGGAAGACGGAAAGAAGTTCAAGTCGTTGAAACGCCACCTTGCGACCGATCACAACCTGACGCCGGACGAATACCGCGCCAAATGGGGCCTGCCTGCCGATTATCCGATGGTGGCGCCCAGCTATTCGGCGACCCGCTCGGCGCTGGCCAAATCTTCCGGCCTCGGCCGCAAGCCGGCCAGCGGTGACGCGGGCAAAGGCAAGCGCAAGGGCAAGGCCTGAGGCCGGACCTAAAGCATGTCTCCCGAAAGTGGGAACCGGTTTCGGGATCAAGACATGCGACGCGCTTTAGCTGCTGCCTGAGGCAATGAGTGACGCCGCGCCATCGTCATGGCGCGGCCGTCGGACCGCTCTCGGCATGTTGCGTCGCCGCGTGACTGGTTTCCGTAAACGCGCCGAACACCCGGCATCAGTTACGGGGCGGCTTGCTCTCGTCGTGGCGGTCGGGGTCCCGCTCGGCGGCGAGGCTGTCCGCTTCGACGGCGGTCATTTCAAGAAGATAGACGAGCATCTGGTAGCGCGTGCGCGAGAGCATCTTCGCCAGCCTGCGCGCGATCTCCGCCACATATTTCAGCGTTCGCAGATCGTTGACCGCTTCGCCCATCGTGAGCTCCTGACATAGCCGAGTTATCGTTGGGGCCGAGTTATTGTTGTGGCCAAGTTCTTCATTGGCGCTCACGCACGACTCACGGCGCGCTCACAGATTTGCAGTTCGCAACGAAAACTGAAATCGATTTTCGACAAGCACAACGGCCGGCCCCGCAGATTCTGGCCCTTTCTTCATGGTAACGCCGCGCAACGCTTAAATATAAGCCGAAGCTGAACTTGTGGTTCGTCCGCTTGGCCTGGCTGATTTCCCCGCCGGGAAAGCCGGTGCCGAGCGGCAGCCCGGCAGGGCGGGCGCTTCTCTCACCCCTTATACGCGGAACAGAAGGCCGGCGGATTGTCGTTGCCGATCATGGCGCAGCCGCGCTCGATCTCGTCGATCATCATGCTGCATGCGTTCTGGCCATTGCAGGGCGGGTTGGTCGCTGGCGAAACCTGGACGCATTGCGAGACATATTGGTCCGACTTCGCCTTGCCGGCGGATTGCACGCATGGCCGCGTGTCGTTCTGGCTTGCCTGGGCAGGGGCGGGTTTCGCAGGCGCGGCCTTGGCCGTCGCAGGCGCGGCCTTCGCAGGCGCGGCATTGCCGCTGCTTTGCGGCACGCAGGAGAGATCGCCCTCCGGGCATTGCAACTGGTGCTGCAACTGCGCCAGTCGCGCCTTGGTCAACTCCGCCTTGCAAACCCCGACCAGGCTCGAATAGACCGAGCCATCGGCATAGGGCTGGGTGCGGAAGGCGCATTCCTTGTCGCGGAAGGGGATCCAGGCGCGCTGCGCGTCACGCAGGCGCTTCAGGTCGGCGGGAGCGAGACGTGCCGCCAGTGCCTTGTAGACAGCGTTGAGCCCTGCGTCGGCCGAAGCGGCATTCGCGGTCGTGCAGGTGGCAAGGTCGGCC
>NZ_RZSA01000240.1:0-7530 GCF_003998075.1 Mesorhizobium sp. M2A.F.Ca.ET.037.01.1.1
AACAAAACGAAGCCGCTCATCCATGATGCCAGTCTCTCGCCAAACCATCGCCGGTCCTCCCGGCTGGCAAGAAAACTGTCACCCATCTAATCGGTCCATTCTGTTACCTATCTATCCGGTTCGGACACCAGCCCCTTCTCCCCGTCACTATACGGGGAGAAGATGCCGGCAGGCAGATGAGGGGCAGCGCCGAGTTTTGGCGGTTGACCGCTAAAGGTCCTCGGAATGGCCGATGGTCACGCCATACTCAGCAGCGGAATCCAGCACAGTGTGCCAAAGGCTCTCGGCAAAAGTCGCAAACACCAGCAGATTGAAAACAGCCAGTCCGTTGCGATCACCACCGCGCCACAACGTGACGCTCGTATGATCCATCGAGGTCGCCGCCGCCGCACCTACGCCAAATACATCGGGATGCAAATCGATCGACGACAGCTTGGCGAGCATCGCGCGCGCCTTGTCGCCGGAGATGCTGATCAACGCCCGCGCATGCGATTGGTCGGACAGCGAAGCCGAACCGGCAAAGCCAGGGGCAAGCACCTCAATCGAATGCTTGCCGTCCTTGGACAGCACAAGGAACTGGTCCGGTCCTGACCAGATCAGCGACGCGTCCGACGTGCCGATAGCCTTGGGCGTCTCCGGCGCGGCAACGCCGAAGTGCGCCTTCGCAGCGGCGATCATCTCGCCGGCCTTGCCGCGCCGCGCCATGACCTGCACGAGGTCGAAATTGCGGATCTCGGTCAGCGTCACGCCGGCTTCGCCCTGCGCGCCATAAGCGCCGCCGACGAGCGCGCGGTCGAGCGGGCTGCGGACATCCCAGGAAAAATCAGCCACGCTGGCGCCCTCCATCCGGATCGTAGAAGACGGGACTGCAGAGCTCGACATCGTAGTCCTCTGAGCGCAGCGGATCATGCGCGCGCACGGTCTCGCCGATGCGCTCGCGGCCGCGCTCGACGAGGCCGAGCCCGATCCACTGGTCGAGCACCGGCGAGAAGCACACCGAGGTGACATAGCCCTGGTCGTTCTCGGGGCCGGGCGTTTCGCCCTTCGGGATGATATGCGCGCCGGAGCGCAGGCGGCGCGCCTTGTCGGTCGGCTTGATGCCGACGACCACCTGCCGGTTCAGCGCGACCAATGCCTCGCGGCCGGCCATGACGCGGCCGATGAAATCCTTTTTGGTCGACATCATCTTGCCGAGGCCGAGATCGCCGGCCGTGGTGGTGCCGCTGAGCTCGGGTCCGGCGA
This sequence comes from Mesorhizobium sp. M2A.F.Ca.ET.037.01.1.1, assembly GCF_003998075.1. NCBI lineage: Bacteria > Pseudomonadati > Pseudomonadota > Alphaproteobacteria > Hyphomicrobiales > Phyllobacteriaceae > Mesorhizobium > Mesorhizobium sp. M2A.F.Ca.ET.037.01.1.1. The sequence goes on from NZ_RZSA01000240.1 coordinate 1,243, forward strand.
CGTGCCCCTTCTCGATGCGCATCACACCGAGCGCTTCGGTGCCGTAAGGCGTCACGCCGAATGGCTCGCCCGCAATCATCAAATTGCGCGCCATCGCTTCGCCATAACGTGCCGGCACCGAAATCTCGAACGCCATCTCGCCGGAGAAGGAAATGCGGAACAGCCGCGCTTTCAGGCCGCCGCGCAGCTTGACCTCGCGCGCGCCCATGAACGGGAAGCCTTCGTTCGACAGGTCCTCGGCCGGATCGACGATCTCCTTCAAGAGATCGCGGGTCTTCGGCCCGGCGATCGAGAACTGCGCCCACTGATCGGAAACCGACGTAAGCTGCACATCGAGCTCGGGGAACAGCACCTGGCGGCAGAACTCCAGATGCTGCATCACCAGCCCGGCTTTCGCCGTCGTGGTGGTCAGGAAATAATGGTCCTCGGCGAGGCGGGAGGTCGTGCCGTCGTCATAGACGATGCCGTCCTCGCGCAGCATCAGCCCGTAGCGCGCCTTGCCGACGGCGAGGCTGGAGAAAGCGTTGATGTAGACGCGGTCGAGGAAGGCGCCGGCGTCGGGCCCGTGCACGTCGATCTTGCCGAGCGTCGAGACATCGCAGAAGCCCACGCTGCTGCGCACCGCCTTCACCTCGCGCGTCACCGATTCCAGCCAGTCTTTCTCGCCCGCGCGGGGGTACCATTGGGCGCGCTTCCAAAGCCCGGTGTCGACAAACACCGCGCCTTGTTCGGCCGCCCAGTGATGCGACGGCGTCAGCCGCGTCGCATGAAAATTCTCGTCGCGGTGATGGCCGGCGAACGCGCCGATGGCGACCGGCACATAAGGCGGCCGGTAGATCGTCGTGCCGGTCTCGGGAATGGATTTGCCGCTGACCGCCGCCATGATGGCGAGGCCGGCGACATTGGAGGTCTTGCCCTGGTCGGTCGCCATGCCGAGCGTGGTGTAGCGCTTCAGATGCTCGACCGATTGAAAACCCTCGCGCTGCGCCAGCTCGACATCGGAAGCCGTGACGTCATGCTGCTGGTCGACGAAGGCCTTGCCCTTGCCGGCGACATGCCAGAGCGGCGTTAGCGAGAAAGCCGCGTCGTCAGCGACCGGCATCGAGCCGATATTGCCGCCGCGCCCGGCATCGCGCGCCGCGGCAGCGCCGGCTTCGAACCCTTCGCGCAGGCAGGCCCCGAGACCGAAAGCGCCATTGGCGGCGCCCGCGGCGACCATGCCGGGCGGCGCGCCGTCCGGCACGAAGGCGGCGATGTCGTCGCGCCATTTCGGCCGGCCGCGATGATAGGAGGTGAGGCCGACGGCCGGGTTCCAGCCGCCCGAGACGGCGAGCCCGTCGGCCTCGACCTCGGCGCGTGCGCCGCCGGTCAGTGAGACGGAAATCTTGCGCACGCCGGTCTTGCCGCCATCGACAGCGGAGACCGAGCCGTGCAGCACCGGAAAGCCGCCCTTGCTGGCCAGCGAGCGATGCGCCGGCGAAACATCCGGCCGCGCATCGATCACCGCCGCCACTTGCAGCCCGGCGGCGATCGCCGTCTCGGCCGTGCGCCAGCCGTCTTCATTGTTGGTGAAGACCGCGATGTGTCTCGCCGGCGTAGCGGCGTAGCGGTTGATGTAGCTGCGCATGGCCGACGCCATCATCACGCCCGGTGTGTCGTTGCCGGCAAAGACGATGGGACGTTCGATCGCGCCGGCGGCAACCACGCAGCGCTTGGCCACAATCCGCCACAGCCGCTGCCGCACCTGATGCTCCGGCGGGACCGGCAGATGGTCGTTGACGCGCTCGATCGCGCCATAGGTGCCGCCGTCATAGACGCCGAACAGGGATGTGCGCGTCATGATGCGCACATCGGGCATCACAGTCAGTTCGGCAACCGCGCGCGCAACCCATTCGGCGGCGGGCAGTCCGTCGATCGGACCGCCATCGGCAAGCAGCCGCCCGCCAAGGACGAAATCCTCCTCGCACAGGATGACGCGCGCGCCGCTGCGGCCGGCGGCAAGGGCAGCCGCCAGACCAGCCGGCCCGGAACCCGCGATCACCACGTCGCAATGCGCCCAGGCCTTGTCATAGTGGTCGGGATCGGAAACGCCCGCCGCGCGACCGAGGCCGGCGGCGCGGCGGATCGCCGGCTCGTAGATTGCTTCCCAGAACTTCGCCGGCCACATGAAGGTCTTGTAGTAGAAGCCGGCGACGAAGATCGGCGCGAACAGCTGGTTGACCGACATGACGTCGAAATTGAGCGACGGCCAGCGATTCTGGCTGGCGGCTTCGAGGCCTTCATAAAGCTCGGCGGTGGTCGCCTTGGTGTTCGGCTCGCGCCTGGCGCCGCTGCGCAATTCGACCAGTGCGTTCGGCTCTTCCGACCCTGCGGTCAGGATGCCGCGCGGGCGGTGATATTTGAACGATCGGCCGACCAGCTTGACACCATTGGCGACCAGCGCCGAAGCCAGCGTGTCGCCCTTGAAGCCCAAAAGAGTCTTTCCGTCGAAGCGGAAGCTGAGCGCGGTCGAGCGATCGATGAGGCCGCCGGATGTGAGACGGTTTGCCTGATCGCCGGCCATCACGCACCAACCTTGGCGGCGCCGGCGCCTGCAGCCGCCTCGACCGCCGAAATCTCATGCGTCAGCGTGTTGCGAGTGACCTTCAGCCACGCCCGGCAACCGCCGCCATGGTACCAGTGCTCGCTCATCACGCCGGCGATGTTGTCGCGCAGATAGACATAGTCGTAGACCGCGTCCTCGCCGGCATCGGCCGCGGGACGTTGCGGCTTGGCGTCGCCGAGATAGGTGAACTCGCCGAGCTCGCGTTCGCCGCAGAAGGGACAGGTGATACGCATGGTCTTCTGGCGGCCTCAGTGCAGGTTCGGTTGGGCGCCCTGGCCCTTCTCGTCGATCATGGCGCCGCGCTGGAACCGGTCGAGGCGGAAAAGCGCGGCTTCCTTGTGCGATTGATCGCGGGCGAGGAGATGGGCGAAGACGAAGCCCGAGCCCGGCGTCGCCTTGAAGCCGCCATAGCACCAGCCGGCATTGATGTAGAGGCCGTCGACCGGGCTCTTGTCGATGATTGGCGTGCCGTCCATCGACATGTCCATGATGCCGCCCCATTGGCGCAACAGCCGCACGCGGCCGATCATCGGGATCAGAGCCATGCCGCCTTCGCAGACATCCTCGACCACCGGCAGATTGCCGCGCTGCGCGTAGGAATTATAGCCGTCGATATCGCCGCCAAAGACCAGCCCGCCCTTGTCGGACTGGCTGACATAGAAATGTCCGGCGCCGAAGGTCATGACGCCGGGGATCAGCGGCTTGATCGCTTCGGAGACGAAGGCCTGCAGCACATGGCTTTCGATCGGCAGGCGAAGCCCCGCCATAGCCGCGACGCGTGACGAGGAACCCGCCACCGCCATGCCGACTTTCCCAGCGCCGATCTTGCCGCGCGACGTCTCGACGCCGGTGACCTTGCCGTTGGCGTCGCGCGTGAAACCGGTGACCTCGCAATTCTGGATGATGTCGACGCCAAGCGCGCTCGCCGCATGCGCATAGCCCCAGACTACGGCGTCGTGGCGGGCCGTGCCGCCGCGGCGCTGCAGCAGCCCGCCCTGGATTGGAAAGCGCGCATTCTCGAAATTCAGGAATGGCAGCATCTTGCGCAGCGCCGCCTGGTCGAGCAGCTCGGCATCGATGCCGTTGATGCGCATCGTGTTGCCGCGCCGGGCGAAGGCGTCGCGCTGCGCGTCGGAGTGATAGAGGTTGAGCACGCCGCGCTGGCTGACCATGGCGTTGTAGTTGAGGTCCTGCTCCATCCGCTCCCACAGCTTCATCGAAAGCTCGTAGAATCCGGTGTTGCCGGGGAGGCCGTAATTGGAGCGGATGATGGTGGTGTTGCGGCCGGCGTTGCCGGAGCCGATCCAGCCTTTTTCGAGCACCGCGACGTTGCGGATGCCGAACTCGCTGGCGAGGAACCAGGCGGTGGCGAGCCCGTGCCCGCCGCCGCCGATGATCACCACGTCGTAGCGATCCTTGGGTGCCGCGTCGCGCCATGTCGGCTGCCAGTTCTTGTGCCCGGAGAGAGCGGCGCGGGCGAGCGAGAAGATCGAGTATTTCATAAAATCATTCCGAGGCCGCTCACCCTCAACGCTGGATGCTAGATATCCAGCGTGTGGTCGCGCTCCCACTGCGTGAAGTGCGAAGCATAGGAATTCCATTCCTGCTGCTTCAGCTTTAGATATGCCGACGAAAATTCCTCACCCAGCGCCGCCTTGAGCGATTTGTCGTTGTCGAATTCGCGCAACGCGTCGAGCAGGTTGAGCGGCAGTTTCGGCGCATCCGTGACGGTATGGCCGAACTGGTACATGTCGATGTCGTAGCGCTTGCCGGGGTCGGCCTTGGAGCGGATGCCGTCGAGGCCGGCGGCGATGATCACCGCCTGCAGGAGATAGGGGTTGGCGGCGCCGTCCGGCAGGCGCAGCTCGAAGCGGCCGGGCCCCGGCACGCGCACCATGTGGGTGCGGTTGTTGCCGGTCCAGGTCACCGTGTTCGGCGCCCAGGTCGCGCCAGAGATGGTGCGCGGCGCGTTGATGCGCTTGTAGGAGTTGACCGTCGGATTGGTGATCGCGGCAAGCGCCGACGCATGTTTCATGATGCCGCCAAGGAAGTTCCTGCCCTTGGCGGAGAGGCCAAGCTCTTCCGAATTGTCGGCAAAGACATTGGTCTTGCCGGCCTCGTCCCACACCGAGATATGCGCATGGCAGCCATTGCCGGTCAGGCCCTGGAAGGGCTTCGGCATGAAGGTCGCGCGCAGGCCGTGCTTCTCGGCGATCGACTTGACCATGAACTTGAAGAAGGAGTGCTTGTCGGCGGTCGCCATCGCGTGGTCGAAGGTCCAGTTCATCTCGAACTGGCCGTTGGCGTCCTCGTGGTCGTTCTGGTACGGGCCCCAGCCCAGCGCCAGCATGTGGTCGCAGATCTCGGCGATCACGTCGTAGCGGCGCATCACCGCCTGCTGGTCGTAGCAGGGCTTCGAGGCTGTGTCGTATTCGTCGGAGATCGCCTTGCCGTCGGGCGAGATCAGGAAGAACTCGGCCTCTACGCCGGTCTTGACATGCATGCCGTCGCGGGCCGCTTCGTCGATCACCCGCTTCAGCGTGTTGCGCGGCGCCTGGTCGACGAGCTTGTCATCCATCACGCAGGTGGCCGCCACCCAGGCGACGTCTTTCTTCCACGGCAATTGGATGACCGAATCCGGGTCCGGCACCGCCAGCATGTCCGGATGCGCCGGCGTCAGGTCGAGCCATGTCGCGAAACCGGCAAAGCCGGCGCCGTCCTTCTGCATGTCGGCGATCGCCTGCGCCGGCACCAGCTTGGCACGCTGGCCGCTGAACAGGTCGGTGTAGGAGATCATGAAATATTTGACGCCGTTCTCCTTGGCGAATGCGGCGAGATCGTTCCCCATTATAGTTCCTCGCTTATGTGGTCTTGGAAGTTGTCCTAGAAGCCGTTCTTTCCCGGTATCCAGTTGGTGCCGGCCAAAGGCACCACGGCCATGGCGGCGGCTTCGATGGTAAGCGCAACGAGATCCTCGGGCTCCAGATTGTGCAGGCTGTTCTTGCCGCAGGCGCGGGCAATCGTCTGCGCCTCCAGCGTCATCACCTTGAGGTAATTTGCCAGGCGTCGTCCGGCCGCGATCGGGTCGACCCGCTTCATCAGTTCGGGGTCCTGCGTGGTGATGCCGGCCGGGTCGCGGCCCTCATGCCAGTCGTCATAGGCGCCGGCTGTGGTGCCGAGCTCATTGTACTCGGCCTCCCAGCGCGGATCGTTGTCGCCGAGCGCGACCAGCGCCGCCGTGCCGATCGACACCGCATCGACGCCAAGCGCCAGCGCCTTGGCGACGTCGGCGCCGTTGCGAATGCCGCCGGAAACGATGAGCTGCACCTTGCGGTGCATGCCGAGGTCCTGCAGCGCCTGCACCGCCGGCCTGATGCAGGCAAGCGTCGGCTGGCCGACATTCTCGATGAACACTTCCTGTGTCGCGGCCGTGCCGCCCTGCATGCCGTCGACCACGACGACGTCGGCGCCGGCCTTCACAGCGAGTGCCGTATCGTAATAGGGCCGAGCGCCGCCGACCTTCACATAGATCGGCTTTTCCCAGTCGGTGATCTCGCGCAGCTCGAGAATCTTGATCTCGAGATCGTCCGGCCCGGTCCAGTCGGGATGGCGCGAGGCGGAACGCTGGTCGATGCCCTTGGGCAGGGTGCGCATCTCGGCGACGCGGTCGGAGATCTTCTGCC
>NZ_RZSA01000241.1:0-7475 GCF_003998075.1 Mesorhizobium sp. M2A.F.Ca.ET.037.01.1.1
TGCCGGCCATGAGGTGGCGGTCGTGGTTTCGGCCATGGCCGGCATCGACCTCGCGTTTGACATGGCGCGCCACATTGCGGATGCGGGCGATGTCGGCGACCGAGGTTCCGCCGAATTTCATCACGATACGCGCCATGGAAGCGAAATGCCTTTGACTGAAGCCGGCGCACGGCCGGAACCGAAGGAAACGCCAGGGGTTAAGCCAGGCGCGGAAATGCGCGGCCTCCTTAGCCAAAACAACAAGGCTTCGCAAGCGAGCGAGCCTATAGCCGCCCCGACGACGCTCATCCTGACGGATTTCTGTCGCCGATCATGCCATAGACTGCCGAAACCCGGCCTTTGGAGATTCTCATGACCGAAACCCTGGAAATCGTCACCTTCCGCCTCAAGCCCGGCTCCGAAGCCGGCTTTGTCGCCAACAACCGGGTCATGACCGACTGGCTCGCCCGGCAGCCGGGCTTTCTTGCCCGTCACCTAGGGAAGCGTGAGGATGGCACCTGGGTGGATGTCGTGCGCTGGCAGAGCCTGGATCAGGCCCAGGCGGCGGCAGACCGCATTATAGCCGAGATCGGCGACAGCGAGGCCATGCAGGCGATCGAGCCCGCCAGCGTTGTCATGAGCCATGCCGAGATTGCGCCGTCGCGCTGATCGCGCAACTTGCTCAGGCAGCGCTTCGCCACAGGCTTGGATAATCGACAACGAAGCCGGCCAACGAAACCGTCAGCACGGCCTCATAACCGAACATGGGCGCGGCGTAGGCGTAGCGGCTTTCGTCGAGCCGACGATAGGTCTGATCGAGGCGCACAAGCTCGAGCTGGGGAAAAGCCAGATAGGCGGCTGGGGCGGGCGTCGTCTTGCCGGGGCCAAGATCGAGGCGGCGGATCGGCAGAAGATTGGTGGCGGGTGTGAAACCGAGGTCGATGTCGACAAGGCCGGCTGCCTCCGCCTGGCCCTTGCCGTTGAGCAGCCATTGGCCGTCGGCCCGGCGCTCGATCTCAAAGCGCAACTCCTGCAGCGCGACAAAGCCGTCGACCCGCGCCGCGCGCGTGCGCCAGCCGGAATCACAACTCACCTCATAGGCAAGGCTGGACGACTTGCCGTCATGGACGAAGAGGGCATGTCCCTTGAGACACCAACCATCATCCGTCTCGCCGAGCAGGCAGGCATCGTGGCCTTCCTGGTCGAGCCGGCGCCAAAGGATCGAAGTCTCGATGCGCATTTTTGATCCTCCTGCCGGTGCCGGCTGTCCTGTATTCGTTCTTCATTCCGCTTTGTTTCGACGCGCGGCAAGTCAGCTGCCATGTGCTGACAGAACGCCGGGCCGCGCCGCAGGGTTGCCGGGGCGCGCATGGCGGCAGCCGAAAAACCCTGCCTTGACTTTTGGCGCCAAGGGCCCGACTTCCTAACGCTCTACAGCGCCGCGCGTCCTCTCGGACGCGCAAAGGACGCTGTAGCAGTTTGACTTTGCGCATGATCCTTTTCCGAAAATCGATTCCGATTTTCGGGGTCATGCGCTGGAGACCCGCCTATGCCAGAACCCCGCCGATCGACCATCGATGCCGGAGAAGTCGAACGCTTTTCCGCCCTTGCCGCCGAATGGTGGAACCCGAACGGCAAGTTCCGTCCGCTGCACAAGTTCAATCCGGTTCGGCTTGCCTATATCCGCGACCAGGTAGCGGCGCGTTTCGGCCGCGATCCGCGCGCGGCGCGGCCTTTCGAGGGCCTGCGCTTCCTGGACATCGGCTGCGGCGGCGGCTTGCTGTGCGAGCCGATGGCCCGGCTTGGCGCCGAAGTGGTCGGCGCCGACGCTTCGGCGACGAACATCGAAGTGGCCAAGCTGCATGCGGCGGAAGCCGGTGTCGGCATCGACTATCGCGCCGCGACGGCCGAGGAACTGGCGGACGCCGGCGAGACCTTCGATGTCATCCTCAACATGGAAGTGGTCGAGCATGTCGCCGATGTCGACCTGTTCGTCGCCAAATGCGGCCAGATGGTCCGCCCGGGCGGCATCATGTTCGTCGCCACGATCAACCGCACGCTGAAGGCGCTCGGCCTTGCCATCATCGGCGCAGAATATGTGCTGCGCTGGCTGCCGCGCGGCACGCATCAGTTCGGCAAGCTCGTGCGGCCGGACGAATTGGAAAAGGCGCTGGGCGCCGCCGGGCTCACGGTGATCGACCGCACCGGCGTCATCTATCATCCGCTGGCCGACCGCTGGCAGCGCTCGAAGGACATGGACGTCAACTACATGGTGCTGGCAGAGAAAGCCTCGGTCTGATCGCGTCAGACCTCAGGCTTCCAACGGCCGATAGCCGCCCCGCCAGTAGATCAGAGCCTGCCCAGCGTCCTGGATTCTGACAGCTTCGACCGAACCGATGACGATCGAATGCGCGCCGCGGTCGATCATCTCGTCGAGGCTGCAGTCGAACGCGGCCACCGCATCGGTGAGCAACGATGCGCCGGTCTTCAGCGTCGTCCATTCGGCACCCTCATAGCGGTCCTTGCCCTTGATGCCGCCGAAGCCGGAGAAGCGCTCGGCCACCCGCTGGTGCTGAGGCCCGAGCGAGTTGACGCCGAAATGCCGGTAGCGCTCGACGACCGGCCAGGTCGACGAGGAGCGGTTGACGCAGGCGATCACCTTCGGCGGTTCCGCCGACAGCGACACCACCGAGATGACGACAAGGCCGGTACGGTCGTCGCCGACGCCGGCGGTGATGACGCTGACATTGCCGACGATGAGCCGCATGGCGGCGCGGAAATCCGCGACGCTGACCGGACCTTCCGCGTTGGCCATGGCTTTCTCCTTTTTCGCCGAAAGCAATCTCACGAAAGATGCGTAGTTGTTCTCTGTCTGGAACAGCGTCAAGGCGAGCTTAAAGCATGTCTCCCGAAAATGGGAACCGGTTTCGGGATAAGGACATGCGCCGCGAGCAAAGATGGATTAGCTGCGGGACGACGCCGGCTCGATCCGGACCGACGCAGGCGCGCCGTTTTGGCTTTGCGCCTTCGTGGTGATGAACACACCGGCGGTGATGATGGCCGCACCCAGCCAGGTCAGAAGCTGGTAGTGCTCGCCGAGAAGGATCGTCCCGGCGAACAGGCCGACGGCCGCTGCCACATAGCCGATCTGGCTGAGATAGACCGGGCCGCCGACGGCCTGCAGGCGGAAGAAGAAGACGAACATTGCCGAGGCCGAGGCGACCTGCCCGACGATCACCAGCGGCACTCCGGCGAGCGGTGCGAAGGCCTGCCAGCCCAAAAGCGTCAGTATGCCGATGAGGAGCAGCGTGGCCGAGGCCAGATGGCTGCCGACGGCGAGCTCGATCGGGCCGGTGCCTTCCGGCCAGTCGACGGTACGATAGATGTTGCCAGCGGCAAGGCTGACCGGGATGAGCAGCCCGATCGCCACCCAGAAATAGTCCGCTGCCTGGCCGGCCTCGCCGCGCGTCAGCGCGACCATCACCGCGCCGACGAAGCCGACGGCGATGCCGATGACGCCGAGCAGGTTCGGACGCCTGACGCCGAGCAGGATCGAGAACACCAGTGTGATCACCGGCGACAGCGTGAACATGATGCCGGTGTAGCCGGCGCCGAGATGCGGGATGGCGGAAAACATCAAAAGATTGGGGATGGCATAGGAAAGCGCCGCGGTGACGAAGAAATAGCGCAGCTTGTGCGGCGTCAGCCGGATGCGCTCGCCGCGCAGCAGAAGCGCAAGCAACAGCACTCCGCCTGCGCCGACCGATATAATGAAAGCCCAGACCATGGCCGGCACTCCGGCGGCGGTGGCGAGCTTGCCGAAGGGCAGCGTCATGCCGAGCAGGCCGCCGGTCACGACCAGAAGGCCGATAGCCGAATCCCAGAGAAATTTCATCGGGCTGTCCTGTCGCTGCATGACCGCTTGGCGGCCGGTTCTTCATGCGATAAGATAGCGTAAAGATTCTTTACGTCAAGATACTTTGCGGTGAGCGATATGGATCGGGCGGGCAGGGCTATGGAACAGTGGCGGCGGGAGCGGCCGGATCTCGACGTGTCGCCGATGGGGGTGATCGGACGGCTGAACGAGGCCTCGGCGCTCATTGCGCGCGACCGGCTCGCGCCGGTCTTCGCCCGCTTCGGGTTGCAGGCCGGCGAGTTCGACGTGCTGGCGACATTGCGCCGGTCGGGCTCGCCCTATGCGCTGACGCCGACCGAGCTATATGAGGCGACGATGGTGACGTCCGGCGCCATGACTGCCCGCCTCGATCGCCTGGAAAAGGCCGGTCTGATCCAGCGCGCGCCGCACCCAAGCGATCGGCGCGGCGTGGTTGTGCAGCTCACCGCGAAAGGCCGCGAGCTCACCGACACCGCACTCGCCGCTCATGTCGCCAACGAGCACGAAATCCTCGCCGGCCTGACGCAAGAGGACCGCGAAATGCTGGCGAAACTGCTGGAAAAACTGATCGGAAGCTTGAGTTTGCCGTCCTAATTCCGGTCGTCCGGAAAACTCGGGATCGGCATGAACTCGACGCCATCCTCGATCAGGCTTTGCGCCTCCTCCGGCGTCGCCTCGCCGTAGATGCCGCGCGGATCGGTCTCGCCGAAGTGGATCTTGCGCGCTTCCTCGGCGAACTTGTCGCCGACATAGTCGGCATTCTCGCGCACCTTCTCGGCCAGCGCCTTCAACTGCGCCAGCGCCTGCTTCTGCGCCTCGCCCATCGCTAGAGCGACTTTCTCCTGCCTGCGCGAGGTCGAAACGGCCGGCGCCATCAGCGCCTTCTCTATCTTGCGCGAGCCGCAGCTCGGGCAATCGACGAAGCCGCGCTTCTTCTGGGTGTCGAAGTCGTCATTGCTGCGAAACCAGGCTTCGAATTCGTGCTCGTGCTCGCAGATCAGGGAAAAGCGGATCAAGAGGCAGCACCCCTGAGACGCGGCGCTTCGCCTGCGCCGGCATTGACGATGAAATCCCGCGCATTCCTGAGATTGGGGATCTTGCGGCGCGCCGCAAGCGACTGCGCCGGATCGATCTCGGCAAGGATCACGCCCGGCTCGTTATGCGCGGCCTCGGCGATGACGCGCCCCCACGGATCGACGATCAGCGAATGGCCATAGGTCTCGCGGCCGTCTTCATGCAGGCCGCCTTGGGCAGCAGCGATGACATAGGCGCCGTTCTCGATGGCACGGGCGCGCAGCAGCACATGCCAATGCGCCTCGCCGGTCTGGCGCGTGAAGGCGGCGGGCACCGTCAGCACCTCCGCCCCGGCCATCGCCTCGGCGCGGAACAGCTGTGGGAAGCGCAGGTCGTAGCAGACGGCAAAGCCCAGCTTCGTCCCTTTGACGTCGGTCACGACCGCTTCCGTTCCCGGCTCGTAGGATGCGGATTCGCGCCAGCTCTCGCCATTGTCGAGGTCGACATCGAACATGTGGATCTTGTCGTAGCCGGCAATCAGCGTGCCGTCGGGTGAAAACAGGAAGGCGCGGTTGGCGAGCTTGCCGTCGGCGCGACGGATCGCCGTCGAGCCGATATGCAGGTGGATGCCGAGCTCCTTAGCCAACCTGCGCGCGGTGGCGACGACAATGTCCTTGTCTTCGGTGGTGAAAGCGGCCGCGCCGGCTTCCTTGTCGCGCACCAGCGCACCCGTCATTTCCGGCGTCTGGACATAGGTGGCACCCTGGCCGGCGGCCTGGCGCACCAGGATTTCCATGTCGGCGGCGTTGCGTTCGGGGCTCGTGCCCGAACGCATCTGCACGGCGGCGGCCTTGAAAACACCCATGATCATCTCCCGTTGGCGAGCATCACATCCAACCGGCCCTGCGACTCCAGATCATGGAGATCGTCGCAGCCGCCGACATGCGTATCGCCGATGAAAATCTGCGGAAAAGTGGTTCGCCCATGCGCCTTGGAAATCATTTCCTGGCGCAGTTCCGGCGAGAACGAGGCGTCGTGCTCGGTATAGACCACGCCCTTGCGGTCGAGCAGCCGCTTGGCTGCGCTGCAGTAGCCGCACATCATCCTTGTATAGATCGTCACATCGGCCATGGGTCACTATCCTGCCGGTGCATGTCGCCCAATGGTTGTATGGCAGCGACCTGCACCAAAAACAACGTTTGGGTTTCTATATAGTCGCGGACTCATCCGCCCGAAAGTCCCCCGGCAGGACTCGGGCGAACGTCAGCACGTCGACCGCTCCGGCGCCGCCCCGCTTCAGTGCCTTGGCGACCGCCCTCACCGTGGCGCCGGTGGTGTAGACATCGTCGACGACCAGCACCCGGCGGCCCGCGATTTCGATCTCGGCGTCGGGCAGCACGCGAAAGGCGGCGCGCACATTCTCCTCGCGCTCATGCCGTTCGAGCCCGACCTGCTGGCGCGTCAGCTTCACGCGTTTGACCGCGGATGGCGAGAATGGCAGCCCGCTGAGCTTTGCAACGGCGCGTCCAAGCTCCGCAGACTGGTTGAACTGGCGCCGGAAGAAGCGCCGCCAGTGCAACGGAACCGGCACGACCAGATCGGCCTCGGCAATCAGCTCCGCGCCGGCGCGGACCATCCAGTTCGCCATCCAGGGCGCCAGGTCCGTCCGGTCCTGGTATTTCAGCCCCTGGACCATCTGCCGGGCGACGCCCGAATAGATGACAGCGGCCCGCGCCCGCTCGAAGGGCGGCGGATCGGCGATCGCTTCCGCCGACAGAAACCCCTCGCCCATGTCGTGGGTGAAGGGCGTGCCCATCACCGGGCACCAGGGCTTTTCCAGCAGCCTGAGCTTCGGCCAGCAGGCGCCGCACAAGACGCCGGGCTGCGACACATGGCGACGGCAGCCGGCGCAAACCGGCGGAAACAACAGACGCGCCGGCCAGGCCAGTGCCTGCCGCGTCATGTCCTGAACCGCGCTGGTCTTGATCTTGTGCACCGGATCGGCCACGTGAAAGGAAACCCTCGCCACATTAACACCACTCCGGCGGGCGCGGACAACAGGAAGCTTTTGATTGCAGCCTTTGATCGACACTGAGCTCTGGCTCGCGCACAAGCGCCGGGCCCTCGCCCGCCCCGTCGAGGGTGCCGATTTCCTGATGCGGCGAGCGGCCGAAGACCTTGCCGACCGGCTGGGTGCCGTCGAGCGCCGCTTCGGCAAGGCCGCCGCTCTGTTTTGCCAGACGTCGGCGGCGGCCGACGTGCTCGCAGCCAGCGGCAAGGTCGGCGAAATAGTCCGCGTCGAGATGGACGAGGCGCTTCTGGCCGGCGGCCCGGGGCTGGTAGCGCCGCCGGAGACCGTGCCGTTCGAGGACGGCAGCCTCGACCTCGTCGTCTCCCTGCTGTCGCTGCACGCGATGAACGACATTCCCGGCGTGCTGGCGCAAATCCGCCGGGCGCTGAAACCGGACGGGCTTTTCCTTGGCGCTCTCGCCGGCGCGGGTACGCTCGCCGAGTTGCGCGAAAGCATGCTGACGGCCGAGACCGAGCTTTACGGCGGCGCGAGCCCGCGCATCCTTCCCTTCACCGA
>NZ_RZSA01000242.1:0-7469 GCF_003998075.1 Mesorhizobium sp. M2A.F.Ca.ET.037.01.1.1
CTCCCCCCTTGAGGGGGAGATGTCCGGCAGGACAGAGAGGGGGGCGAAGGATCGCCGACCACTGAAAGGTTCGGCTTCTCAACGACACCAACTCCCGGCTGATAATACCCAGCCTTCGGCACGCCGACCGGCTCGGCAACCGCCGCATCCGCTCCCGCAAGCCGCGCCAGCCTCCGCACCAGTGCGCTCATATTGGCCGGCCCGCCTTCGCGGAAATAGCCGAGCAGGGCGTCCAGCTCCGCACGCGGCAGGGTCGAGCCTTGGATCAGGCGCTGGTCCTCGTCATGACTTTCGCCGGGCAGCAGCGCGAGCTTGATGCCGCGCTCGCGCGCCACCGCGGCGAGCTGGTCGCAACCATAGCGCCACCAGTCATAGCCGCCGAGGATGCGGACGAGGACGACCCTGGCGTGGCGGGCGACGCTGTCGATCCAGAGATCGACCGACATCGGGTGGCGAAGATCGCGAAGAGCCGCCAGCCGCATCGAGGGCAGCCGCGCGGCATCGGCCTTCCAAGCAGCGGCCAGGCCGGCGAGGTCGCTGTCGGTGAAGGACAGCGCCACGACATCCGCAGGCGTCTGCCTGAGGTCGATCGGCTCGGCGAGATCGTCGAGCGAAGCGGATGTTGTGGCGAGGATATGCATCGCAGTCCGGATTTCCCTCAGCCGGCGAGGATACGCTCGATCGCCGGGCGGTTCAGCCCCTTGAGGCCGATGACGACAAGCCGCGAGCGGCGTTCGTCTTCGGCTGTCCAAGCGCGGTCGTAATAATGGTTGACGCGCGGGCCGACGGCCTGGAGCAGAAGCCGCATCGGCTTGCCGCCGACCTCGACGAAGCCTTTGACGCGCAACACATTTTCCTGCTCTGCGGCAAGGGCGACGCGCTTTGCCAACTCGTCCGGATTGGCAATCGACGGGATGTCGATGACGAAGGAATCGAAATCGTCATGCTCGTGGTCGAGCTCGTCGTCGTGATGGGTCTTGCGGTTCTCAATGTCGTCCTCGACGGCGAGGCCGAGGCCGAGCAGTACCGAAGGATCGACCTTGCCCTGCGCGGTCGGCACGATTTTCACGGCGCGCGCCACATGCTCGCCGATGACGGCGTTGGCGCGCTCAGAGCCCGCCGCATCCATCAGGTCGCTCTTCGACAGGATGATCAGGTCGGCGCAGGCGATCTGGTCCTCGAACACTTCTTCGACGGGATCGTCGTGGTCGAGCGAGTCGTCGGCGGCGCGCTGCGCCTGGAGGGCATCCATGTCCGAGGCGACGCGGCCGTCAGCCAGCGCCGGGCCATCGACCACGGCAACGACGCCGTCAACCGTCACGCGGCTCTTCACCGTCGGCCACTGAAAAGCCTGCACAAGCGGCTTCGGCAGAGCGAGGCCGGAGGTCTCGATCAGGATGTGGTCGACCTTCGGCGTGCGAGACAGGATCTGGTCGAGCGCCGGCACGAAGTCGTCGGCGACGGTGCAGCAGATGCAGCCATTGGCGAGCTCGACGATGTTTTCCTCCGGGCAGGTGTCGACGCCGCAGCCCTTCAGGATCTCGCCGTCGATGCCGACATCGCCGAACTCGTTGACGATGATTGCCAGCCGCTTGCCCTTGGCGTTCTCGAGCAGGTTGCGGATTAGCGTCGTCTTGCCGGCGCCGAGGAAGCCGGTGACGACGGTGCAGGGCACGCGGGAAACGGAAGCGTTCATGGTCAGTCCTTCAGCATGTCGCGGGGAGGGATGCGGGCAACCAGGCCGCGCTTGAGGGAATCAGGCCGGCCGCGCCAGGGGATCAGGCCGTCGGTCGAAGTGGCGAAGAGCTTTGCACCGGCGACGAGGTCGGCGCCGCTGGTCGTTTCCAGATCGCCGAAGACGTAGCTCCAGCAGCCGTCGCGCAGAAGTGCTGCGCTCAGCCGGCGCTTGCAGTTGCCGAGGCATTCGACGGTGCGGATGCGGATGTTTTCGCCCGATGCAGCACGGCGCGTGCCTTCGGCCAGCAACGCGCCGGCGCGCGGATGCGCATCGGACCCGGTCTCGTCGCGGCAGGATGAGCAGACGATGACGGTCACGCCGTCCGACGCGTCGGGCTCGGACGAAATGTCCGCGATGTTTGCCGGGAAACTGCCGTTGCGATCCAAAACCAGGCTCCTTGCCCGGAAAACCCGCCGGGCATTCGGATACTTAAAGTCTCAGACGGCAGGTCTCCTGGCTCGCGGGTCGTCGCCTCAGATGCCGCCTTCCCGGGAACATCCCAGTGGTTTTCGGCCGGGGCTCGTCGCTCACAGTTGCGGGGACAGCCGCGGATTTGGGTTTTGGCCCGCACCGCATTCCCTCTTGGCTCCTCCCTTTGCCGGGAGAAGACCGTCTGGGTCAGGATTTAGGCTTACGGCTAGGCGCCTGTCAACGCGCGGCTACGACACTGCGATGTCGGCCAGCGCCGGTCCGAGGTCGCCGGCCGGCGTCACTTCGATCGCCTCAAGGCCGAGCCAGCCCTGCGTCTGCTTCAGCTCCTCGAAGAGTTGGGCTGCCGTCTCGGGTGGCGCGCCGGCCTCGGCATAGGCGGCGTGGACGCGCAAGATGCTCGCAGGCCGGTCGGCCCTCAGGTCGACGCGGGCGACGATGCGGTCGCCGAACAGGAAGGGCAGCACGTAGTAGCCGTATTGGCGCTTTTCGGCCGGCGTGTAGATCTCGATGCGGTAGCGAAAGTTGAAGAGCTTTTCGGTGCGCGTGCGTTCGAAGACCACGGGATCGAAGGGGGCGAGCAGGGCGCGCGCTTCGATCCGGCGCGGGATTCGCGCGTCCTTATGGAGATAGGCGGGCCTATCCCAACCTTCGACCTTCACCGGCAGCAATTCGCCGGTTTCAACCAGTTCCTCGATGCGGTCCTTCGTATCGCCGGGCGCCAGCCGGAAATAGTCGCGGAGGTCGCCATAGGTGGCGATGCCATGGGCACGGGCCGAGATACGCAGCAATTCGCGATGCGCGTCCTCGACCGAGGGTACGGGCAGGTCGAGCACGGCCTGCGGCAAAACGCGCTCGGGCAGGTCGTAATAGCGTTCGAAGCCGCGCCGGTAGGCGGTGGTGATGCGTCCGGCCCAGAACAGCCATTCGAAGGCGTGCTTGGCCTCGCTCCAGCCCCACCAGCCGCCATTGCCCTTATGGCCCTCAATGTCGGAGGCGGCGATCGGCCCGCAATCGGCGACCTCTCTATAGATCTCGTCGATCATTTCCTTGCGCTCACGGCCCCATTTGGCCAGGCCGAGATACATCTCCTCGCCCTGCTCGGCGCGCTGCATGCGCCAGCGCAGCAAGGGGTAGGTCTCGACAGGCAGGAACGAGGCCTCATGCGCCCAATATTCAAAGACCGCGCGCTTGCGGGTGACCGCGGCGTTGTCGAGCAGCGCAAGCGGGTAGGGGCCGAGGCGGGAATAGAGCGGCATATAATGAGCGCGCACCACGGCGCTGACGGAATCGATCTGCAACAGGCCGGTTCGCGAAAGCACGCGCGCAAGGTGCCGGCGATCCGGAACCCCTGCGGGACGAGGGTCGTTGAACCCCTGTGATCCAAGCGCAATGCGCCTGGCCATGGCGAGCGAGATCTTCTCCTTCATCAAGCTGTCCTTGCCCCGATCGTCCGTTGGATTTTTAGCCGGTGATTCCGGCCATGCTAGCAGGCAAATGGCGGGAGATATGTCAGGAGAGAAAAGTGGAGTAAAAAGCGAAGGAAATCAAACAGGAGCGGATCGGACCAGTTTCTTCCGATATGGCGTCCAGGGCCGCGATTTGAACAAGGTTTGACTTGCGTCACCGAAACCGCTGCGCTAACCCTCGCCGCGTTGCAGCATGGGCTCCCTTAAAACGGTTCAGCGGTTAAACTGTCACGCTTCCGCATTAGAGTTCGTTGCTGTAATCAAAGTGAACTACCCCGCCGAAGGAAAGCCGCCGCATGAGCGCACTCCTGAGTTCATATCTGCCTATCGTGCTGTTCATCGCCGTGGCGATGATCGTGGGTCTGGCGCTCATCATTGCCCCCTTCCTGGTGGCCTATCGCAATCCCGATCCGGAAAAGCTTTCCGCCTATGAATGCGGGTTCAACTCGTTCGACGACGCCCGCATGAAGTTCGACATCCGCTTCTACCTGGTGTCGATCCTGTTCATCATCTTCGATCTCGAGGTCGCCTTCCTGTTCCCGTGGGCGGTGTCCTTCTCGAAGCTCGGCATGCTCGGCTTCTGGTCGATGATGGTGTTTCTGGCGGTGCTGACCATCGGCTTTGCCTATGAATGGAAAAAAGGAGCGCTGGAATGGGATTGAACGACAGTTCAGGCACCCTCGTCGCGCCGAAGCCCAAGGGCATCATCGACCCCAACACCGGCAGGCCGGTGGGGGAGGACGATCCCTTCTTCCTCGAAATCAACAATGAGCTGGCCGACAAGGGCTTCCTTGTCACCTCGACCGAAGCGCTGATCACCTGGGCGCGCAGCGGCTCGCTGATGTTCATGACCTTCGGCCTCGCCTGCTGCGCGGTCGAGATGATCCACACCTCGATGCCGCGCTATGACTCGGAGCGTTTCGGCGTCGCGCCGCGCGCGTCTCCCCGCCAGTCCGACATCATGATCGTCGCCGGCACGCTGACCAACAAGATGGCGCCGGCACTGCGCAAGGTCTACGACCAGATGCCGGAGCCGCGCTACGTCATCTCGATGGGCTCCTGCGCCAATGGCGGCGGCTACTACCACTATTCCTATTCGGTGGTGCGCGGCTGCGACCGCGTCGTGCCGGTCGACATCTATGTGCCCGGCTGCCCGCCGAGCGCGGAAGCGCTGCTCTACGGCATTCTCCTTCTGCAGAAGAAGATCCGCCGCACCGGCACGATCGAACGGTGAGCCGATGACCCTGGCGTTGAACGAACTCTCCACCTATCTCGGCGAGAAGCTCTCCGGCCGCATCGGCGAAGCCGTGCTTGCCTATGGCGAGCTGACCGTTTCGGTCGAGCCGGGCAATCTGATCGAAGTAGCGACCTTCCTGCGCGACGATGTGCGCTGCCAGTTCATCTCGATCATCGACATTTGCGGCGCCGACTATCCGTCGCGCGCCAAGCGTTTCGACGTCGTCTATCACCTTTTGTCGCCGAAGCAGAATGTGCGCATCCGCCTCAAGGTCCAGGCCGACGAGGAAACGCTGGTGCCGTCGCTGACCGCTGTCTATCCCGGCGCCGACTGGTACGAGCGCGAGACTTACGATCTGTACGGCGTGCTGTTCAGCGGCCATCCGGATCTGCGCCGCATCCTCACCGACTACGGCTTCGAGGGGCACCCGCTGCGCAAGGATTTCCCGCTGACCGGCTTCGTGGAGGTTCGCTACGACGACGAGGCCAAGCGGGTCATCTATGAGCCGGTCGAACTCAAGCAGGAATTCCGCAATTTCGATTTTCTCTCGCCTTGGGAAGGCACCGACTATGTGCTGCCCGGCGATGAGAAGGCGAAGGCAAACTGAGGCGCCACGATGGCTGAAACCTCCGTCCGTAATTTTAACATTAACTTTGGACCTCAACACCCTGCAGCGCACGGTGTTTTGAGATTGGTCCTCGAACTGGACGGCGAAGTTGTTGATCGCGTCGATCCGCATATCGGCCTGCTGCACCGCGGCACCGAGAAGCTGATCGAGGCCAAGACCTATCTCCAGGCCGTGCCCTATCTCGACCGGCTCGATTATTGCGCGCCGATGAACCAGGAGCATGCCTTCGCGCTAGCGGCCGAGCGCCTGCTCGGCATCGAGGTGCCGAAGCGCGGTCAGCTGATCCGCGTGCTCTATTCCGAGATGGGCCGAATCATGTCGCACATCCTCAATGTGACGACGCAGGCGATGGATGTCGGCGCGCTGACGCCGCCGCTTTGGGGCTTCGTCGAGCGCGAAAAGCTGATGGTGTTCTACGAGCGCGCCTCAGGTTCGCGCATGCATGCAGCCTATTTCCGGCCGGGCGGCGTGCACCAGGATCTGCCGCAGAAGCTGGTCGAGGACATCGGCAAGTGGATCGACCCTTTCCTGAAGTCGATCGACGACCTCGATGCGCTTTTGACCGGCAACCGCATCTTCAAGCAGCGCAATGTCGATATCGGCACGGTGTCGCTGGCCGACGCGTGGGCCTGGGGCTTTTCGGGCGTGATGGTGCGCGGCTCGGGCGCCGCCTGGGACCTGCGCAAATCGCAGCCTTATGAATGCTATTCCGAGATGGATTTCGACATCCCGGTCGGCAAGAACGGCGACTGCTACGACCGTTATCTCGTGCGCATGGAAGAGATGCGCCAGTCGGCCAAGATCATGCGCCAGTGCGTCGATCTGCTGCTCGGCAAGGAAAGTGCAGGCCCGGTGTCGAACCTCGACGGCAAGGTCGTGCCGCCGAAGCGCGCCGCAATGAAGCGCTCGATGGAAGCGCTGATCCACCACTTCAAGCTCTATACCGAGGGCTATCGCGTGCCGGCCGGCGAGGTCTATGCGGCCGTCGAGGCGCCCAAGGGCGAATTCGGCGTCTATCTGGTCTCCGACGGCACCAACAAGCCCTATCGCTGCAAGCTGCGCGCGCCCGGTTTCGCGCATCTGCAAGCCATGGATTTCCTGTGCCGCGGCCACATGCTGGCCGACGTCACCGCCGTGCTTGGCTCCCTCGACATCGTGTTTGGTGAGGTCGATCGCTAAAATGTCAGTTCGTCGTCTCGCAGATGCCAGCGTCCAGCCAGCCACCTTCGCCTTCAACGAGGCGAATGCGGCGGCAGCGCAGCAGTGGATCGCCAAATACCCGAAGGGGCGCGAACAGTCGGCCATTATCCCGCTGCTGATGATCGCGCAGGAGCAGGAAGGCTGGGTCACCAAGGCGGCGATCGAGACGATCTCGGACATGCTCGGCATGCCGCGCATCCGTGGTCTCGAGGTCGCGACCTTCTACACGCAGTACCAGCTCAATCCGGTCGGCACGCGCGCGCATATCCAGGTCTGCGGCACCACGCCCTGCATGCTGCGCGGCTCGGAAGCGCTGATGGATGTGTGCCGCTCGAAGATCCATCACGACCAGTTCCACACCAACGACAAGGGCACGCTGTCGTGGGAGGAGGTCGAATGCCTCGGCGCCTGCGTCAACGCGCCGATGGTCATGATTTTCAAGGACACTTTCGAGGACCTGACGCCTGAGCGGCTGGCCGAGATCATCGATCTCTACGACGCCGGCAAGGGCGCCGAGGTCAAGCCGGGGCCGCAGAACGGCCGCCATGGCTCCGAGCCGGCCGATGGTTTGAAGACGCTTACCAGCGAAAAGGCGATCCTGAAGTCGACGCGTGACAAGGAAGCCAAGGCGGCCGCGAAGGCTGCCAAGGACGCCGCCGCCGCGGCGCCGGCTGCTGCCCCTGCCGCCGTCGTCTCGCAAGCGGTGCCTGCCGCAGCCCCGGCACCTGCTGCTCCGGCAGCCTCGGGCCCGGTTGCGCCGTCCAAATC
>NZ_RZSA01000243.1:0-7461 GCF_003998075.1 Mesorhizobium sp. M2A.F.Ca.ET.037.01.1.1
ATAGAATTATCCTCAGGATCGACTTTTATAAATAGCTTGTCCCCTGTATTCAATTTGTCACTAAGGGTATGAAAATTGTCACGCAGTATCGAATGGAATATTCTCCCGTTAAATTCGTACCGCACTTGCAGATTATAATCCGGAGGATCGGATCCACGCAAAAGTCGATCTATTACCGTGGCTTCGACAGATGGCCAGCGAGCAGATTTCCTTTTATAATACGAATTTTGAGCATAACCGGCAACGGCAATGACAAGAGCCGTCATCAAAATACCACTTATAAAGAAAGTTAATACCATAGTAGCTCGCGTTTTCGATGCAAAACTACCACCCTACAGGAACTGTTTATCATCGCAACGTTATCGTCTCAGCCTAAGGATTACCCAGGCTACGCCTCGCTCAGATCGTAAGTCAATATACGTGTACTCCTCCGCCTTGCCACCCAAATCTGCGCTATCAACGAGATGGGCGGTCCTCATCAATCCACTCTCGCCGATGATATTCGCCGGCGGAGAACCAGAGATCGGAGCCTTTCATGGACATTCGTGCAGCCCGCTCGCGCCTTGTCCATGAGACGCGCGCCCGCCTCGGTGACCTGATCACCATCCGCGCCAAGGTTCGGGGCGAGATGTCGGTTGCCAATGATCCGTCCCGGCCGGCCATGGTCGGTGTCAAGGGGCGGTTCGACATCAACCCGGACCTCGAATTCCTGGGCGGCCACGATCGCGGCATGGCGCCGATCCGCTTTGCCGGGCGGCTGTGCACGATCTCGATCCCGCGCGAGGACATGGCTTGGCTGCCGAAGGCCGGCGACCACTGCGAAGTCACCAGCCGCCCGACCGAGCCGATCTACGCTATCGAGCGCGTCGTCGACGACCTTCCCGAGTTGATCGTGTTCTATCTGTCGAATTTGAAGGCTGCGGCATGATCCGCCAAAGGCGGCAAGGGCGACCGCCCGTCGGGCACTTTTGCCCGGCCGTCCGCAGCGAGCGGCGAAGCCGCGGCAAGCGAAGGACAGAACTGAAATGAGCCTCGTGAACGCCATGCTGCGCATGCTGGCCGTCCAGGCGCTGCGCGGCAACACCATCGCCGCCGATGGCGTTACCGATTCCTCGATCGAGGCCTTGTCTTCGATCATGAGCGACCGGCAGACGCCGGTCGTCCTGGTGCGGATCGATGAGGCCAGGTACACGGGTCAGAACGAAGGCTTCTTCGTCACCTCCGGCACGGTGACCTTCGCGCTCGACCTGATCGTCGCCTCGAGCGTCACCTATCAGACGACCGATGGTCAGACCGTCAGCCAGATCGAGATCGCGCCGACCGACGCCGGGCTTGAATTCTCGCTCGACATGCTCGACCGCCAATGGCGGCGCGTACTGTCGGACCCGAACAATGCCTTCGCCGAATGCTTCCGCGCTCTCGTTGCGGCGATCGGCCCGGTGAAAGCCGCGCGCGGTGTCGATCCGGAGGGCGGCCGCAAGCATGCCATCCGCATGGTCGAGATCGAGATCGAGCCGGTCTGCGATCCCGCGCCCGGCGCGCCGCTGCCAGCCGTCATAGACGCGGCGCTGACCGGGCTCTCTACAGTCGCGGACTATCAAGCGGCGGTCACCATCATGCGCGCCGAGCTCGGCAAGGGTGCCGATCTGACGAGCTGGCAGAAGGTGCAGTCGACCCTGATGACCACGGCAGCGGTGCCCGGCATGCTGGGCGTGGCGCCTCCGGACGCGCTTCCGGCCTTCGTCGAGGCCGTCGATTTCGAGACTATCGGCACCGTGATCAACGGCGCCCAGACCGAACTGACGGAAGACATCCTGCCCGATCCGGATCTTGGCGGTACCGGCTGATGCATGACCCGGAACTGGTGAAGGTCATTCTCGGCCTTCAGGCCGATATCGCCGCGATCAAGCGCATGGTTGCCGGCAATCTGCGGTTCGGCACGGTGAAGAAGGTCGACCACGAGGCTAAGCGGGCGCAGCTCCTGCTGTCCGATGCCAACGGCCGCGAATTCCTGTCGCCGTTGCGGCCCTGGGCGGAGATCGCCGGCGACGAGAAATCATGGCGGCCGCCGACGGACGGCCAGCAGATGATGCTGGTCGCGTCGCATGGCGACATGCGCCAGGCGGTTCTGTTACCGATGACCTTTTCGGACCAGAGCGCCGCGCCTTCATCCGACCCGGGCACGAGGATCCTGTCGAAGTTCGGCGGGGCGGCCATGCTGTTCGACGGCGGCGGTGATCGCGCTGAGCTGTCGGCCTCGCGCGTCGACCTCGGCGCGGCCGAAGGGAAGAAGGTCGCCCGCGTCGGCGACAAGGTTCACGTCATGTCAGGGTCCTCGACCGGCTTTTGGCCAATCGTCGAGGGGTCCTCGAAGGTCTTTGCCGCCGACTAGTGGTGAAAACCTAGCGTGTGAATGCCCACAGGGAATGGCAGAAAACATCCAACGCAGAGAACTGGGGTGTGAGTCTCGTTAATGGTGCAGTAATGTCCGACGGGCAACTTCAGGGCAAGGATATGCGACAATAATCCCATATGCTGGGTGCTTGGAGGCGCAATGGAATCCCTGCTACAAATTGTGGCTGCAGTGGCGATTCTGGCCATCTACTACATGTACGAATATTGGTATGTTACCTTGCTTGTCGTCCTTTTAGGAGTGGTCGGCGTAGTCGCCGTTCGGGTTAGAGCGAAACCTGACGAACGCTGAGAACCATATCACGACCACCTCAGAGTCTAATTCCTAGCGTGTTGTGTCGGCGTTGTGGCCCAGAGTTGCCTCACGCTCGGGGGTACCAAGCGTTGGGCGTTCACCACTAGGAGGGCTTTCATGCAGCTCATCATAACGCACCGCGCGCCGCATCTCGGCGCGGCGGGAACGTCGATCGACTTGACACTGTCGCAGGCTATCTACGAGCGCCTTCGCGGGCATGTCGTCGAGCCGACCGCGCCGCCGCCTTCGCCGAAGGCTGAGGCCAGCAAACCCCGTGCGGCCAAGGTGTCAAAGGAAGGGCCCGCTCTTCGTTGTCCGAAGGACGAAGAAGGGTGACCCAGTTCGGCATGGATCGCTCGACCGGTCTCCGCCAGAGCGGCTGGGACAACGTCATCCAGGCGATCGAGATCTTGCTGACGACGCGCTATTTCGAGCGCGTCTTGCGGGAATATGTCGGCAGCCCGGTGCCCGCTTTGCTGGGCGAACTGGCGAATGTGCAGACCGTCATCCGTTTCCAGTGGTCGGTCGCGGCCGTGATCCTGCTCTTCGAGCCGCGCTTTACGCCGACGCGCATCTCGCCGCTGACGCTCGACCGCACCGGCTCCTCCGACTGGGTCATCGAAGGCATCTATCGACCGCGCGCCCATCTTGGCGACATGACTCCGGCCGGCACCGTCTCGCTGCGCCTAGGTCAGGCCGGCGGCCAACTGATCGTAACTTCTTCCTAGCCTCACGGGCCGAACCGCCGCCTGCCGGCGGCTGGCCCTCCGGCGGGCGCGGCATTGGCCGCGACGCCCGGTCGGGCTTGCGGGCTTCGCCCGAGAACGCGCTCATTTCTCAAACGGGATTGCGATGCTCGACCTTTCCACGCTCGAGGGCCTGCCGCCGCCGCAGGCGATCTCCGTGACGTCGGAGGCCGACGCTCTCGCCGCCATCAAGGCCGTCTTCGTCGACCTGGCTACGAGCTACGGGCTCGACGTCTCCGGCATCATCGATCTCGAGGGCGAGCCGGGCAACATCCAGTTGCAGGTCGGCGCATTCAGAGAGGTCCTCTACCGGGCGGCCATCAACGATGCCGTCAAGGCAAACCTGCTGGCCTTCGCGGCCCGCGCGGACCTCGACCATCTCGCCGCTTTCTACGACGTGGTGCGGCTTGACGGCGAGACCGATGCCCGGCTTCGCGCCCGCACCGTTGTCGCGATCTCCGGCCGGTCGACGGCCGGCTCCGAGGACTGGTACAAGAGCGCGGCGTTCCGGGCGAGCATTCGCGTCAAGGATGTCGCCGTCTATCGCATCGGGACCGGCCCCGACATTCGCATCGCCGTGCTCGCCACCGACAATTTCGGCGAGCCGGACGCCGCGCTGCTCGCCGCGGTCGACGCCGAGGTGCAGAAGAACAGCGTTCGGGTGATTTCCGACCGCATCACGGTCGTTTCGGCCACGAGCGCGACGGTGAACGTCGCGGCCGATATCTGGCTCCTGCCGACGACGCCTATGACGGTCTTCGATAGCCTGGAGGCGCTGTTGCGCCAGTCGCTGGCCGACGAGGGCGGGCTCGGCTTCAATCTGACCCGCTCCTGGCTGGTCTCGAAGCTTCAGGTGCCCGGCGTCCAGAAGGTGTCGCTGACCGCTCCGATGCCCGACACGATCGTGGATGACGGAGCCGCGGTGAAGCTTGGCACCGTCGCTCTGACCTACAAGGGCCGCGACCGGTGACGGATCGGCAGAACCTCCTGCCGCAGAACGCGACGGGTTTCGAGTGTGCGCTGTCGGAATCGCTCGACCGCCTGCCGGAGCTGCAGCCCGGCTTCGACGAGTTGCGCGGCTTCAAGACTGCGCCTGTGCAGGAATCGATCCTGCCCTGGCTGGTGGTCGAGTACGGTCTTGGCGGCATCACGCAATATCTGCCGGACCTCGCCTCGGTCATCGAATATGGCCTACGCTGGCAGCGAGTGAAGGGGACGCCGCAAGGCGTCGCGGAAAGCCTGACATGGGTCCACTATGCCTTCTCGACCTTCTACGAGGCCCCGTTGCGGCGCACGCGCTGGCACCTCTACGAACTCGAGCTTGATCGCTTCCGCGATGGCGAAGACGACCTTGCCACGATCGAGGCCGTCGTTCGCATGTCGGACCCAGCGAGGTCGGAGTTCTACCGCGCCTGGAACGGCTACAACGTGCGGGAGCACGAGTGGAGCTACACCCGCTGGGGCCACGGCATCTGGGGCGACAGTTCCGGAGTCTTTCTGCATGCCGGCGGCGTCAAATGGTCGTTCGGCCGCACCTTCGATGCCGGCTTCCATGAGCTGACCGAGGCCGAACTGACCGCGCTTGGTGCATGGATCGAGCCGGTAGAGGGCGGTTCGATCAGTTGGGGACCGTTTCCCTGGAACACGCCCGGACTGCAATGGGTATCGGATGCCGCCGCCTCGCGCGCGCAGATCATCGCCACCGCGCTTTTGGCGAAGACCTGCTGGGTCGGCGTCTATCGACAGGACGGCTCGCCGATCGGCTTCCGCAAAGCGCGCGTTTATCGGCCGGTGACCAGTCTCTTCGGCGGCTACTACCAGGCTGGCGGGCAAGGCTGGATCGCGGCCGCTGCTCCCGGCCCGAACATCTACGTCGAAGCCCTCATGGATTTCGCAGAGGGCGATGGCGAGACCGTCCATTCCTGGAGCGTCACGCTCGGCGGCGTGCCCGTCGACGCGCATCCGGCGGGCATCATGTGGTTGCCTGGCGCCGCCATCGCCGGCGGCACCATCGTCGGCAGCTTCGATATCGCGCCGGCTCTTCTCGGCAAGGCTTCGCGCGAGTGTTTCCGCGCCATTCTGAAAATCGCCTGACGCGCGGCTTGCGCGCGCACTTCTTCTGAAAACAGAGGCAAAATGGCTTACGAGCACAAGTCAGGGCTGTCCGGCGCTTTCGATCGTTCGGTCGCGTTCCCGCTGTGGGACAGCGTACTGACGCGTGAGGGCAAGATCGGCCAGGCGGCCGAGATGTTCGAGGCGCAGCAGATTCTGCAGCGGAAGATCGGCTCGATCGGCAACCTGGTCGCGCGCGATGGCGACCGAGTCGAAGGCGCGGATATCATCATGGACGCCGAGGCCGGGACCGTCACGCTCACGGCTGGCAAGCTCTATGTGGACGGCCGCGTACTTGATGCGCCTGGCGCGACGCTCACCGCCGTTCCGATGATAGGTTCCGTTCATATCGGCGTCCAAGTGATCGAGGACTATGTGACCGAGCTTGAAGAGCCGGCGCTGAAAGGTCTTGAGCCGGGTGCTCCATCGGAAGGAGAGGCCGGCGCCGCCCGCATCGTCAAGACGCTCTTCTGGGGCTTCTCCGGCGACGCCGGCGAGGGCAACCTCTATTCGGTCTATCTGCTGAAGGACGGCGTCGCGATCGACCAGACGCCACCGCCCAACCTGACCGGCATCAACGCGCAGCTCGCGCTCTACGACTTCGACGCCAACGGCAACTATGTCATTGGCGACAAGGACTGTCTTGTCACCTCGCTCGGCAAGGACGGGACCGACCAGGTCTTCTCGATCGCCGAGGGTGTGGCCAACATCAAGGGCCAGAAGCGCACGCGCTATGCCGCGCTGCGCCATCGCGAGCTTGAGACTTTCGATCTGTTCCGCATCCCGACTGAGGTGCACACCTTCGGGGCCAATCCGACCGTCGTGACCCTCAACCACGGGCCGATCGCGACCATCCGCGAAGTCCTGGTCGAGAAGGAAGTGACCGACACGATCGTCCGCGGCGCAACGCCAAACGGCTCCGATGCGCTGCCCAATACCGGCGTCACAGCAATTCTGGAGGTGAAGCAGGGCGCCACGACTTACAATTTCCCCGCCGACTATTCGAAATCAGGGGATCTGGTGTCGTGGGCGGCCGGCGGCGCCGAGCCGGCGACAGGGTCGAGCTACACCGTCAAGTATCGCTATCTTGGCATTGTGGTCCCGACCGAAATCACTGCCACCACGATCACGGTCGCCGGCGGTGTCAATGGCGGCCAAATCCAGATCGACTATGACTTCAAGCTGCCGCGCGTCGACGTGCTCGGCATGGATAGCGACGGCAATTCGGTCTACCTGAAGGGCGTTTCGAGCCGCACGAACCCGCTGCCGCCGACCGTCCCGGCCGACGTGCTGCCGCTGGCGCTGATCGAGAACGTTTGGACCAGCACGCCGAACGTCACGGATGTGCGGGTGCGCGCCTACACGATGGCCAAGATCGACCGGATGTATAACAGCCTGGTCGACGCGCTGGACCTGATCGCGCTGGAAAGGCTGCAGCGCGACATCGACAGCCGGGAGCCGATCTCGAAGAACGGCGTCTTCGTCGACCCGTTCACCTCCGACCGCTACCGCGACGAGGGCGAACCGCAGACGGGCGCGGTCTTCGGCGGGCTGCTGCGCCTGGCGATCGACCCGACGTTCCACCCGATCAACCTGCCCGGCGTGACGATGCTCAACTGGACGGAAGAGGTCGCGGTCGAGCAGGCACTGGCCACACGCTGCACGAAGATCAATCCCTACCAGAACTTCACGCCGCTGCCGGCGTCGATGACGATCAATCCGCCGGTCGATTACTGGACCGAGAGCGCAACGGAATGGGCCTCCGATAGCGCCGCGGCTCTGTCCTCGCCGGTCGTCATCACGACGTCGAGGTCGACCACGGGCCGCACCACGACCACGACGACCACGACGAAGAAGGAGACGATCGAGAGCTCGACCCGCGAGGAGACCCTGGCC
>NZ_RZSA01000244.1:0-7428 GCF_003998075.1 Mesorhizobium sp. M2A.F.Ca.ET.037.01.1.1
GGCTGGCCATGCGCCAGGCGCCGGCGAGGCGCTCGCGCTCGGTGAGCGGCAGCGGTGACAGCAAAGGGCGGGAGAGGTCGGCAAAAGCGGCATGGTTCGCGGTGTTCAAGCAGATTCCCTCAAAGAAAGCATCGTACTTTATGTACGAAGTCAGGTCAAGCGCGGTTCGTACAATTTGAACGATATGCTTCGTCTTGAGGTTGAGATCAGGCAATCCGCATCGGAAAGCCTTCGAGCTGCACGCCGATTTCGCCAAGCGCTCGCCCCAAGATCGACTGGACCATCTCATGCCTGTCCGGCTTCAGCAGGCTCAAGCCCTTCCGCAATGCGTCCCGCCAGGCGTCGCCGCGCTCCCACGCTTCCGCGAAAGCCAGTGCAAGGTCATCCTGTCGGCGCGTCGTATCCAGCGCCTCGACCAGCAGGCCCGCCTGATGCAGGTCCTTCTCCCGCTTCGCCGCCGCGCCTCGCTCGCGGCGGGTCGCCACGATCAGCTTGTGAACGGCGAAGCGTTCGGGCGAGGGGACAAGCACCGGCACGCCGGAGCGATGCAGCAGCACCGTCCTCACCGGGTCGCGGATCAGGAAATCGAGGAAGCGCAGCGGCTGCGCCGAGGCGCCGCCGAGCGAAGGCATCAGGCTGGCGCGGTCGGCATGCTCGTCGCTGCCGCGGTTGGGGGTGAGGAACTCGATCCGGTAGCGCGAGGCGTTCTCGTACTGCGTCGCGCGGCCGGCATCGGTCCGGTGCGGGATTTCGCGAAACGTCGGATCGACTGCCTTCAGCACGTCGATGACCGGCGGCATGCTGTCTTCCACTTCGGCCGAAACGGAATGGAACTGTGCGAAATCGGCATCGCCTGTCTGCAGCGCGGCACCCGGCAATCGCACCCCGAGATGCCCGGCATAGGTCTGGAAAGCGACGGTGCCCACCAGCACCGCGCGCAGCCGGAAGAGCCCCGCCTTTTCCAGCGCCTCGACGACATCGCCGGTGAAGGTCTCGGGTGCGGTCAGGCCGGCATCGCGGACAAGCGTGGAGACCAGCTTGCGGCGGCTCTTGAGGTCGCCCTTGATCTCCCTGAAGGCCGCAACCCGACTGGCGATCTCGGGATCCTCGGCCGGACCGACATAACGCCTCTTTTTCTCGGGGCGGGTTTCCTCGAAATACCAGTAGTCGCGGCCCTTCACCGGCACGCGCACGAAATTGCCCGCCGTCGAGAAATCCGTCTCGAAGGAAGCATCGAGGCTGCGCTGCACCAACTCGGCGTAGAGGGTGCGGTAGGCGAGGTCGATGGTCTTCATGGCGCTGCTATTGTGCGTTATAAGATTCCTGAAATTTTCTTATAATTGCGCGCCGCCAAGTCGATTGCAAGTTCGTTATAAGAAATTCGTGAAAATCTTATAACCACCGGCATCTCCCCTAGGGGAGATGAAACTCGTGGCCCAATTGGCGTCGCAAAAAACCGCTTCCCCAACCTGGCAAACAGTGCTTTAACGCGCCCATCCACAGGGGTGCTCCGTACGGTCGGGGCTGAGATGGTGGCGGCAAGCCTCCGGACCCTAAAGCTGATCTGGATAATACCAGCGGAGCGAGGCGGGCCATGTTTTCCGGCGCACAGATTTCCCTTTATCCCATGGCCGACGATTTCGTCGGCGTCATCCTCGGCGCGTTGGGCGCGCTCGATCCTTACCGCGACAGGCTGAGGATCGAGACCGACGACATCTCGACGCTGCTGGTCGGGCCGCCCGAAGTGCTGTTCCCGGCGATGCGCGACCTCTTCGTGGCGGCGGCCAAAAGCGGCAAGCATTGCGTGCTGTCGGCCGCCGTCTCGCGCGGCTGCCCCGGCGAGCCGGACGACCCGATCTGCCGTTCCGACGAGATCGGCGGCCCGGCGGTCCCGCTCGACGAGCGCAAACGCGCGGCGCTCGGCGCCGTGCGGTCGACGCCCTCGACCGACCAGGCGGTGGCGGCGCAATTCTCGCTCTATGTGATGGGCACGGGCGATCACATGGACGAGATCTATGGCTGCATCGACTTCCTGAAACAGTCCGGCGTGTTCGACCGTTCCAAGAACTTCTGCACCAGGCTGCGCGGCGACGCCGGCGCAGTGTTTGCCACGCTCAACGAAGCCTTCTGCCGCTTCGGATCCGGCGCGGGGCATGTGACCCTCGACATCACCATCTCGGCCAACAGCCCGACCGCGGTTTGAGCGCAAGCTCGAGCTGTCTAGGAGAGTTATCGTGGCTGTTTGGTATGACCTATTGCATGGGGGAGAGGGCCCCATATCTGACCGCCTCTCTGAAGAGGGAGCGCAGCCTTCGGCCATTGGCGAAAGCCGAGGTGAAGGCCAATCTCCCCCCTTGTGGGGGAGATGCCTGGCAAGGCAGAGGGGGGCGCTGTCCCGCCGGCATGTCAGGCGTTCGCAAGCGCAGCCTTCGTCGGATGCTATGGGGCAAGTTTCGCAGGGAGGCGTTCCTTCGCGCCCCCCTCTGTCCTGCCGGACATCTCCCCCACAAGGGGGGAGATTGGCTCTCACGGCGACCTTCGCCAAAATCGCTCCCGCCGCCCTCGCGTTTGCGTTGCTGCTCCTCGCCTGGGAGCTCTACGCCCGTCTCGGCGGCCTTGCGCCCACCGTGCTCCCCGCGCCGTCCCGCGTGCTGGCGCAGGCCTGGGAGAACCGCGCGGCACTCGCCGAAAACACGCTTCCCACCATCCGCGCCACGCTTGCCGGCTTCGCCTGCTCGCTCGCCGCCGCCTTCGTGCTTTCGGCGCTGGTCGACTTCCTGGCCCCGCTGCGCCGCGCGCTGTTTCCGCTGCTGATCGCCAGCCAGACCTTGCCGCTGGTGGCGATCGCGCCGCTGGTGGCCTTGTGGTTCGGCTTCGGCCTCTTGCCGAAGATCCTGCTGGTCGCGCTGGTCACCTTCTTCCCGAAGATGGTGGCGCTGGTCGAAGGCTATGCCGCGACAAGCGCCGAAATAAGCCAGATGCTTGCCGCCATGGGGGCAGGGCGCTCGCGCATATTCTGGCTGGCGCGGCTGCCGTCGGCGATGCCCTATTTCTTCGCCGGACTGCGCATCTCCATCACCTATGCGGTGGTGGGCGCGATCTTCGCCGAATATGCGGGCGCCGCGAAGGGGCTGGGCATCTACATGCTCAGCGCCAAGAACAACTTTCGGCCCGACCTCGTGCTTGCCGCCGTTGCCGTCAGCTCGGCGCTGACGCTGGCATTGTTCGGCCTCGCCGTCCTGGTGCAGCGCCTCGCCATGCCCTGGGAGAGGGCCGACCGCAAGGCCGAACCCTCCGGGCACCGGCCATGACCCGGCTCGAGCTTCGCGATGTGCGCAAAAACTTCGGCGCGCTCGAGGTTCTTGGCGGCGTTTCGTTCGATGTCGGCGCAGGCGAGTTCGTGTCGATCCTCGGCCCCTCCGGCGCCGGCAAGTCGACGCTGTTTCAGCTCCTCACAGGCGCGATCCGGGGCGAGGGCGAGATGCGTTTCGACGGCGCGCCGCTCGATGGCGCCCGCTTCGCCTTCATGCCGCAGCGCGACGCGCTGATGCCGTGGCGGCGCGTCATCGACAACGCCACGCTGGGGCTTGAAGTGCAGGGGATGACGCGCCGGGCCGCGCGCGAGCGCGTGGCGCCCTTGTTCGCCGAATTCGGCCTTGCCGGCTTCGAGCGCGCCTGGCCGGCCGAGCTGTCGGGCGGCATGCGCCAGCGCGCGGCGCTGCTGCGCACCGTGGTGCAGCAGCGCGACATGCTTTTGCTCGACGAGCCGTTCGGCGCGCTCGATGCGCTGACCCGGGCGGCCATGCAGCGCTGGCTCGAAGGCATGTGGCGAAGCCACCGCTGGACGGCGCTGCTGATCACCCATGACGTGCGCGAGGCGGTGCTTCTGTCCGACCGCATCTATGTGCTTTCGGCGCGGCCCGCGCGCGTGGTGCGTGAGGTGGCGGTGCCGCTGCCGCGCCCGCGTACCGAAAGCGCCGCGCTCGCCCGCGAGGCGGCCGCGATCGAGGCCGGCATCCTCGACACGCTGCTTGGTCAGCCGACCCCAATTCCCGACCATCCGATGGAGAAATGAAATGACCGACTTCACCCGCCGGCAGGCGCTGTTCCTGGCCGCCAGCCTGCCATTTGCCGGGGCCGTTACGCAGGCCCGGGCCGCCGCGCAAAAAATCACCGTCGCGCTCGACTGGACCGTCAACACCAACCACATCGGCCTGTTCGTTGCCGGCGACAAAGGCTTTTACCGCGACGCGGGGCTGGACGTCGAAATCCTGCCTTATGGCGACACCGGCTCGGGCACGCTGGTGGCCAACCGCGTTGCCGATTTCGGCATTTCGGGTTCGCTCGGCCTGTTCACGCAAAAGAGCGCCGGCGCCGACCTGAAGGCCGTCTATGCCGTCGTCCAGTCGGAAACCGGCCGCGTCGTCTTCAACGCCGACCGCGCCGCCATCAAAAGCCCGAAGAATCTCGACGGCCTGACCTATGGCGGCTTCGGCAGCGCCTGGGAGAACGCGCTGTTGCAGACCATCATCCGCCAGGACGGCGGCAAGGGCGATTTTTCCACCGTGACGCTGGGCACCTCGGCCTACGAGGCGCTGGCCAATGGCGCGGTCGATTTCACGCTGGAAGTCTCGACCTGGGAAGGCGTCGAGGCCGAGCTGAAAGGCCTCAAGCAGCGCAGCTTCCGCTACGCCGATTACGGCGTGCCGGACGAGCACACGACGCTGATCGTTTCCAGCAACGCCTTCCTCGCCACCAATCCAA
Organism: Mesorhizobium sp. M2A.F.Ca.ET.037.01.1.1; assembly: GCF_003998075.1. Lineage (NCBI taxonomy): Bacteria > Pseudomonadati > Pseudomonadota > Alphaproteobacteria > Hyphomicrobiales > Phyllobacteriaceae > Mesorhizobium > Mesorhizobium sp. M2A.F.Ca.ET.037.01.1.1. The sequence continues at coordinate 4,765 of NZ_RZSA01000244.1, forward strand.
AGGCCGCCGCCGCCTTCGTCCAGGCGACGCGGGCCGGCTATGCCTTCGCCGTCGACCACGCGAAGGAGGCAGGCGAGCTGCTGGTCGCCGCCAACCAGGACACGCTCACCAACACGGCGCTGATCGATGCATCGCTGAAGGCGCTCAACGACGGCCATTTCCTGAAAAGTGCGGCCGGCGCCATCGGCACCATGGACAAGGCGAAGATGGAAGCTATGGGCGGCTATCTGTTCGCCTCGGGGATATTGCTCGACGGCAACGGCAAGGCGCTGAAGGACAAGCCGGATCTGGGCGCATACTTTACGAACGAGTTTCTGGAGTAGGGGCCAAGCGCCGAAGGAACGCGGCTTTGCGCTGGCCTTTGCGGGAAATCCGGTGCGGAGCCTAATTCTCGACGATGGCGCGAAGGAGCGCGGTTTTGATGTGCCACCCAGCTTCGCCTTGCAGCAACAGGGCGGCCTCATAGAATTTCGCCATGGCCGGACACAGGCCTGGAAAGTCCTGGTTGGCGTTTGAGATAGCCTCCATCTCTGCCGGCGTGCCGCCGATTTTTGTGAAAACGTCGGCGACCAGCGACCAATCCTGATCGCTGGGCACAGCCGCCGGCAGGCGGCTTCTTTTGGCGGCGCCGTAGGCGCGGAACAGCGTGGCGCCGATCCTGTCCAGGTCAGCCAGGAAATCGTGGCCGGGTGCATTGATCGCGTCCGGCCCGTTGCGCAGGTAATTGTTGCAGGTGGCCGGCGTCTCGCGCGCCATGACATGATTGAGCATGTCGAGTTGCGCCGAAAGCACTTCCGAAGCATTGCTGTCGGGGGTCGTGGGCAGGAGCGGCGCGTATCTATGCCTGAGATCGGCGACCGCCTGCCTGCTGATATTGCGCACTTCTGTTTGGTTTCCAGCCTGGGCCGCGGCAGTGATCTTACGCAGCATCGCATCGTAGTCGTCCGGAAATTCCCGGGCGATGGCCTCGAAGATCCCGAGATTCTGCTTCCGGATCTCGGCATCGATGTCGGCGGTGGCCAGCGCCCGGGGCGGCATCGCCACAGACTGATAGTGGTGATGTCCGCCGCCGAACGTCGTTGGCATCACGTCAGCCCCAACGATGCTCACGGGGATGACCGCCACCACTTGCAACCATTTCCAAGGTGACATTCGCCGGCCCTCCCGATCCCCGTTCAATTTCCCCCGAGGGTCAGCGCCTTCTTACGGTCGGCCTTGGCGCGTTTCAAATCGCCCTTGGCTGCCCAAGCCAGGCTTCGGGCGGTGTAAGCATCTGCATATCTGGGGTAAAGCTTGATGGCTTGATTGAAGCTGGTGATTGCCCCGTCCTGGTCGCCCGCTCGCGCCCGCAGAAGGCCTCTGCCGTAGTAGCCGCCGGGGCTGTTCCGGTCGATTCGGATAGCCGTCTCAAAGTCGGCCTGGGCTTGCTTCAAGTCGCCTTTGACTACCCACAAAATTCCACGATCGACATGCACCTTGGCAACGTTCGGATCGAGTTCGATGGCCTTGCCATAGTCTGCGATCGCGCCATCGTAATCCCCGATGATCATTCGGCTGATGCCTCGACCATGAAAGTTCGAGGCATAGGTGGAATCGAACTCGATCGCCTTGCCGAAATCGTCGATGGCACGTTTGTGGTCGTTCTTGGCCGTCCAGGCGAAAGCGCGAGCGGAATAATAGCTGCTGTTTTTTGGCTCGATCGCGATCGCGCTGCCATAGTCGGTTATGGCTCGATCGTAATTGTCCTTCTGTCCCCACGCGAGACCGCGATACCCAAAAGCCTCAGCGTTGTGGGGATCGATCGCTATGGCATGGTCGAATTTTGCGATTGCAAGATCGTATTGACCCTTGTTGTACAGGGCTATGCCGCTCTTGGTGGCGTCGTCCATCGCCGCGGCGTCGGCAGTCGTTGACTTGTATGAAGCCTTCGCCGCAGCCGCATCGTCGCGCTCCTTGCGGGCATTTGTGTAGTTTGGATCGAGACGCAAGGTTTCATCGAAATCCGCGATGGCGCGGTCGTATTGCTTCTTCCTGTTCCAGCAGAATCCGCGGTTGAACCATGCTTCGGCATTCGTTGGCTTCAGTCCGATCGCCTTTGTCGAATCGGCGATGATGCCCTCGCAATCGTGTTTTACAGACAGGGCTCGACTGCGCAGCACATAAGCGTCGACATTGTTCGGTTGCAACGAAATGATGGTGGTCAGATCCGCGATGGCGCGGTCGATCTTGCCCCTCTGTCGCCAGATGAGAGAACGATTGAAATAGCTGTCGGTAGACTTGGGATCGAGCTCTATTGCCTTGTTGTGGTCGGCCAACGCCCGGTCGGAATCGCCCTTCAGCGTATAGGTAAAGCCGCGCAAGGTATGGGCGCGGGCATTGGATGGGTCGGCGGCGATCGCCATGCCGTACTGCTCAAGCGCGCGGTCGAGTTGGTTTTGACCGCGCCAGATATCGCCCGCTTCGATAGCGTCTTCCGCTGCCTTGTTCGGAAGCCGGCCGGTTGGTTGGGAGGCTGCGGCCTTGCCTTTCGCCGCCAGTGCCAGTTCGCGGCCTTCGCGGGCAACCGTCATCTTCGGATCGAGCTTCAGCGCCTGGTCGAAATCGGCGATCGCCTGGTCGTAGTCGCCCTTGGCGGCGAAGGCGCCGCCGCGCCCGAAATAGGCC
>NZ_RZSA01000245.1:0-7423 GCF_003998075.1 Mesorhizobium sp. M2A.F.Ca.ET.037.01.1.1
GTCGCGCTCGAGCGAGCCGTTGACGTTCTGGGCGCTGACCCGCAGCCCTTCGCTGATCGGCGTGCGCTCGGCGGCGGCGTTCGGTTCGGACGGGAGTTGCACCAGCGCGTTGGCGTCGGCTCCGGTCATCGACAGGATGCCGCGCGGACGGTGGTATTTGAACGAGCGCGACAGCACCCATTGGCCGGACGCGGCGAGCGCGCTGGCGATGCTGTCGCCTTCATAGCCTTCAAAAGGCTTGCCCTCGAAGCTGAAGCGGATGCGGCGGCTTCGGTCGATCCGGCTTCCGAAGGGGGCGGGCAGCCGGTTCATGCGTGGTCCCGCAGGTCGGAGGCGTCGAAGGTGCGGATGATCTCGTTGCTGACCAGGTCGCGCTCGGCCAGGAAGAAATAGTTGCTCGGCACGTGCCGCCACCATTCGACCACGATGCCCTTGCGGTTTTCGGCCCGGAACAGGTGCCGCGACCAGTCCCTGTCGGCGGTTGCGTTCGGATCGGGTCGCGCGCGCATCGGTCCGAAGGACTGGAACTCGTCGATGTTGCGCGGGCCGTTCATGGGGCAGGTGAGCAGTTTCATGGATCAATGGCTCGCGGCGGTCGCGCCCATTTCATTGAGCAGCCGGAAGGTTTCGAACCGCTCCAATGCAAATGGCTTCAGGATGTCGGGCATGCGGCCCTCAGCGATCGTCTGCGCCATGCGCTTGCCGGCGACGGGAGTCGCCTTGAAGCCCCAGGTGCCCCAGCCGCAGTCAAGCCAGAGATTGGTGAGCGGACTCGCCCCCATGATCGGGCTGTAGTCCGGCGTCATGTCGGTGATGCCGGCCCATTGCCTCAGCAGCCGCACGCCCTGCAGGAAAGGAAAGAGGTGGACGGCGCCTTCGGCGAGGTGCTCCTTCATGTCGAGCGTCGAGCGCGTCGAATAGAGCTGGTAGGGGTCGGAGCCGCCGCCGATGACGACCTCGCCGCGCGAGGATTGCACCAGATAGGTGTGCAGCGAGACCGAGGAGACAAGCGTGTCCAGCCAGGGTTTCAACGGCTGGGTCACCATGGCCTGTAGCGGGTAGCAGCGGATCGGAAGCTCGACGCCGGCCATCAGCGCCACGTCGTAGTTCATGCCGCCGGTGGCGATCAGCACCTGGCCGCAGGCGACGCGGCCTCGGTTCGTCTTGACGGCCTGGACGCGGTCGCCGATGACCTCGAAGCCTTGCACTTCGGTGCGCTGATGGATCTCGACTCCGCGCCGCGATGCCTGGGCGGCATAGCCCCAGGCGACTGCGTCGTGGCGCGCCGTTCCGCCGTCGGCGTGCCAGAGCCCGCCGAGGATTTCGAGCGGGCCGCCATAGTCCATGTTCAGCAGCGGACAGAGCTCCTCGACGCCCTTCTGGTCGACGACCTCGGTGCGCGTGCCCATGTGCTTGCCCATCTCGGCGCGCATATGGAAGCTGCGCATCGTCGCCTCTGTATGCGCAAGCGTCAGCTGGCCGCGCTGCGAGAACATGACGTTGAAGTCGAGCTCTTGCGACAGCCGCTCGAACAGCTCGACGCCCTCCTTGTAGAAGGCGATGCCTTCCGGGGTGATGTAGTTGGAGCGGATGGTGGTGGTGTTGCGCGCCGTGTTGCCGCCGGCGAGGTAGCCCTTCTCCAGGACCGCCACGCTCTTTATGCCGTGATATTTGGCAAGATGATGCGCGCAGGACAGTCCATGTCCGCCGCCGCCGATGATGACGACGTCGTAGGCCGGCTTCAGCTCCGGCGTTGCCGGGATGTCGCCGCTGACCGGATAGTCCCTGCTGAGACCATATTTCAGAAGTCTAAGAGGCATTGCGGGCTCAGCTCGAGGCCTCGGGAGGATCGTAGAGCAGCGCCGAGAGATCGGAGAAGCGGCTGTCGCGGTCGTCGAGCGAAAGCACCGCGTCGCGGATCGCCGCGGCGCGGCCGGATCCGAGCACGGGCGCGGCGAACTCCATATATTTGGCCTCGACGTCCTGCTTCGACATCGGCGCTTCGGGGCCGCCGCGCGCGTGCACGTCGCCAGACATCAGCACGCGTCCATCATTGGTCGTGATGATGACGTCGGCCCAGCGGCCGGCCGGGAAGCGGGCGCTGTGGCGCTCTGTCTCGGTCACGCTGATGCGGGTGAGCATGTCGGCGACAGCCGGATCGGCGAGCCCGGCGCCGGAAATATGCTCGAGCCCGATGCGCCGGTGGATGATGAAGGTCGCGACGGCGAAGCGCAGGCTGTACTGCGCCTTCGAGGTCGTGTCCGGCATGCCGTCGAACAGGGTGGCGGCATAATGGAAGCTGTTGATCTGGACATGGGCGATGTCGGAGGCGCCGAGATTGTGCGCCAGGCAGAGCCCACGCACCGCGTCGATCGCCGCATGCGCCCAGCGGCAGATCGGATAAGGCTTCACATACTGATGCAATGACTGCCAGAACACGCCGAGGTCCTGCCAATGCCTCGCAACCTCCGGCGCCTCGACGGTGATCGCCGGCGCTCCGGTGAAGCCGCGTTCGGCCAGCACCGCCGCCGAAAGGCCGATGAGGGCGCCGGGGCCGGAGCCGTCATGCAGCATGGTCGGCGTGGCGATCTCGCGCATCATCTGGCTGCGCGGGCCATGATACTCGGCAATGCCGAGCGCCTCGCGCAATTGCGCTTCGTCCAGCCGCCGCAGACGCGCCGCGACCGCCGCCACGCCCAAGGCGTTCCAGGCGCCGGAGGTGTGATAGTCGCTCACCGTCGCATGCAGGGCGATGCCGGCCCGGCCGGCGACTTCATAGCCGATGACCAGCGACGCCAGCGCCTCCGGCCCGGTGAGGTCGGGCCTTGCTTCCGCGAGCGCGGCAAGCGCCGGCACGACCGCGACGCCGATATGGCCCTTGGTGGGGCTGTAGCCGTCATGGCCGTCAAGGTTGTCCGTCTGCGTGGCGACTGCGTAGGCCGCGCCGGCAATGCTGGCGCGCCGCCCATCGAACAGCATGCGGGCCGAGTATTGCGGATCGTTGGAACCGTAGAGCAGCACGGCGGCATCGCGGGCGATCCGGCCTGCTTCCATCGGTCCTGCCGCGATGGCGATGCCGAGCGTGTCGAGCAGCAGGTAACGCGCCTGTTCCAGCACCGCTGTGGGGAAGACGCAAGCGGGACGGCGCAGCACGAAATCGGCAAGGCGCGTGAACGTATCGGAACTGACGACAGGCCCCTCACGCCGGTACGACGGCACAGCCACGCGCTTATCTCCCCTGTCTTCTCACAACATCATTAAATTGGGTTCATCGCGCAGGCACGCGATTAGTTTGGCGGCTTTGGCCAAAAATATTGATGCCATGTCGCTTGTCCGCGATTGAACGGCCGGTCGCCCATGCGATAGCTATGGACATTACGCAGCTGGAGACCGGGATGAAGCCGCCACCCCCCTTGAACTATATCCGCTCGTTCGAGAGTTCTGCCCGCCATTTGAGCTTCACCACGGCTGCCAAGGAACTGGGTTATACGCAAGCCGCGGTCAGCACGCATGTGCGCGCGCTCGAACACTATATCGGCCGGCAGCTGTTCATCCGCTATCCGCGCAGCCTGAAGCTGACCGAGATGGGGGAGGCGTTCCTGCCGACCTTGCGCCAGGCGCTCGACCAGATCGACCAGGCGACCGAAGCGATCGTGGCGTCCTCGCGAAACAAAACCGTGGTCGTCTCCTGTCCGATGAGCCTTGCGGAAAACTGGCTGGCGGGCTGCATGGCCGCGTTCCGCAAGAAGCATCCCGAGATCGAGATCGTGCTGCACGGCACGATCTGGGAAGACTTGAGCGAACAGATCGCCGACATCACCATCTCGACGCGGCGCTTCGACGACCGGCCGCCTTCGGCGATCCCGCTCTGGAACGACGAGCTGGTCCTGCTCTGTGCCCCGAGCATGCTCGAGGGCGAGCATGCGCTGAAGACGCCGCAGGACATGCTCAAGGTGGACTGGATCTTCGTGCATGGCCGGCAGGAATACTGGCAGGTGGTGACCGAGGCGCTCGGCGTCGACATGGAGGACCACGACAAGGGCCTGTCGACCAACGCCTCCAACATCGCGCTCGAACTGGCTGCCATGGGCGCCGGCCTAGTCGCCACGCAACGCTCTCTATCTCACGCCTATATGCATCGCGGGCTGCTGGTCGAGCCGTTTCCGGTGCGGCCGCCAAGCCCCTGGAATTACTATCTGACCGAGAGCCAGCTCTCGAAGGGAAACATCGCCCGCACGGTCAGGGAATGGATCCTGTCCAGGGCCAGGGAGGACGCCGCCCGACCTTAGAGATTGACGCAATTCCGGACGGAAAACCGTTACACACTTTTCCTGGAATTGCTCCAGCACCGGTTTCAGCCTCAAAAAATTGGCGCGCCAATGGCGTGGTTTTTTTAGGCCTTAACGGCCGGTTTTCTGCGGTTTGTGAAGGGCCGAGCCCTTCCGGGATTTTTGCATCGCCCCTAACATGCGTGCCGCAAGGGGAATGCAACGGGCAAAAAGCCCTGAACCGGAGAACAACGATGACAATGTTCAAGAGCAACGGTGACCGCGTCCCGGCGGTCATCGAAAGCTATGCAGCCGAAGTCAAAAAGGGCGGGATGGACCGCCGCGAGTTCCTGGCCATGGCAAGCGTGATGGGCGCTTCCACGGCGCTCGCCTATTCGATGGCGGGGATCGAGCCGGCCAAGGCCGCCGCTCCGTTGCCCGGCAAGAAGGGCGGCATCCTGAAGATGCAGATGATCATCAAGGACATGAAGGATCCGCGCGCCTGGGACTGGTCGGAAATCGCCAATGTCATGCGCCAGTGCAACGACTACATGATCCGCTACACCACCGACTTCACCTTCGAGGGCCATCTGGTCGAGAGCTGGGAGGTAAGCGACGACGCCACCGAATACACGCTGCATCTGCGCAAGGGGGTGAAATGGTCGAACGGCGACGACTTCAATGCCGACGACATCGTCTACAACATCGAACGCTGGTGCGATAAGACGGCCGAAGGCAATTCGATGGCCGGCCGCATGAGCTCGCTGATCGATCCCGCCACCAAGAAGGCCGCCGCCGGCGCGATCACCAAGGTCGACGACCATACGGTGAAGCTGAAATGCCGCCAGTCTGACGTCACCATCATCCCCGGCTTTTCCGACTATCCGGCCGTCATCGTCCATCGCGACTTCGACAAGAACGGCGCCGACATGCTGAAGACGCCCGGCACCGGTCCGTATGAGCTGATCTCCTACAAGGTCGGTGAATCCGCTTCGGTGCGGCGGCGCAAGGACTTCACCTGGTTCGGCGGCGAGCCCTATCTCGACGGTGTCGACTGGGTCGACTACGGATCGGACGCCTCGAACCCCGCCATCGGCAGCGCCTTCGAGGCCGGCGAGATCGACTGCAACTACCAGACGGTCGGCGGCACCGTCGACCTCTATGACAGCATGGGACTGGTCAAGGAGCAGGTGGTCACCGCAGGCACCATCGTGCTGCGCACCAACGTGACCAACAAGCCCTACGACGACAAGCGCGTCCGCAACGCCATCCAACTGGCGGTCGACAATGAGACCGTGCTGAAGCTCGGCTATAGCGGTCTCGGTCAGATCGCCGAAAACCACCATGTCTGCCCGATCCATCCGGAATATTACGAGCTGCCGAAGGTTCCGCGCGACCTGGCCAAGGCCAAGGCCCTGATGGCCGAGGCCGGCCAGACGGACCACGAGTTCGAGCTCATCTCCTACGATGCGGATTATGTGAAGGACCCGGCCGACGTCGTTGCCGCGCAGATGCGCGACGCCGGCTTCAAGGTCAAGCGCACCATCATCCCGGGCTCTTCGTTCTGGAACGACTGGACGAAATATCCGTGGTCGACCACCGACTGGGGCATGCGGCCGCTGGGCGTGCAGGTGTTGGCGATCGCCTATCGCAGCGGCGAGGCGTGGAACGAGTCCGGCTATGCCAATCCAGAGTTCGACAAGAAGCTCAACGAGGCGATGGCCGTCGCCGATCCGGCCAAGCGCAAGGAACTGATGAAGGAGGTGGAGTTCATCCTGCAGGACTCCGGCATTCTGGTTCAGGCGTTCTGGCGCTCGCTCTACCGCCACCATGCCACCTATGTGAAGAACCTCGGCATGCACCAGACCTTCGAGCTGCAACTGGACAAGGTCTGGCTGGACAAGGCCTAGATCGGGCGGATCGATGCAATATTCAGGGGCGCATCCGCGCCCCTGAATTCACCGGCGACTGCGATCGATCAGTCAGCTAAATGAAATCCCAAAGCGCTGCCAAAGAGCGCGAAGCAAGTCGCCGAACAAAGGGAAGAAAGCTCAACTATGCGTACTCATGCACAAGCCGTTGTCATTGGCGGCGGCCTGATCGGCTGCTCGATCCTTTATCATCTGGCCAAGTTCGGCTGGACGGATGTCGTGCTTCTGGAGCGCAGCGAGCTGACCTCCGGTTCGACCTGGCACGCGGCGGCCAACATCCACGGGCTGCATGATTCCACCAACATCAGCCGCCTGCAGCACTACACGATGGCGCTCTACAAGGAGCTGGAAGCCGAGACCGACCAGGGCTGCGGCATCTTCCAGCCGGGCTCGCTCTATCTCGCCCAGACCGAGGCGCGCGAGCATCAGTTGCGGCTCCAGGAAGCCAAGGCGCGTCGCTACAAGATGAATTTTTACGAGGTCGGCCGCGACGAGGCGGAGCGGCTGCATCCGCTGGTCGATTTCGGCGGCATTCGCTGCATCATGTACGAGCCGGAGGGCGGCAATGTCGATCCGTCCGGCGTGACGGCGGCCTATGCCGCGGGCGCGCGCCAGCGCGGCGCCGAAATCCATCGCTTCACGCCGGTCACGGCGACGGAGGCGCAAGCGGACGGCAGCTGGATCGTGCGCACGCCGAAGGGCGACATCCGCACGCAATGGGTGGTCAACGCCGCCGGCCTGTGGGGCAGGGAGGTCGCCGCCATGGCCGGGCTGCAACTGCCGCTGATCCCGACCGAGCACCAGTATTTCGTCACCGAGACCATTCCCGAAATCGCCTCCATGGGCCGGCGCCTGCCTTCGGTCGCCGACCGCGACGGCGAATATTATCTGCGCCAGGAGGGCCTGGGGCTGCTGATCGGCGCATATGAGCGCAACATGAAGTTCTGGGCCGAGGAAGGCACGCCGCTGGATTTCGGCCACGAGCTGTTTCCCGACGATCTCGACCGCATCGAAGAAAACATGATGCGCGCCGTCCAGCGGGTTCCCGCGGCGGCCACCGCCGGCGTCAAGAAGGTGATCAACGGTCCGATGATCTGGTCGCCGGACAGTGCGGTTCTGTTCGGGCCGGCTCCGGAGCTCAGCAACTATTTCTGCTGCAACGGCATCATCCCGGGCTTCTCGCAATCGGGCGGCATGGGCAAGCTCGCGGCCGAATGGATGATC
>NZ_RZSA01000246.1:0-7401 GCF_003998075.1 Mesorhizobium sp. M2A.F.Ca.ET.037.01.1.1
TCCCGATCTGGATGCCGCGCGCCTGGAAGCAGTGCGCGCGGCCGGCGAGATGATCAACGACAGCAAGCAGTCTTTTTGGGAGCATATGACCCCCTGGATCATGAACGTAACGGATGACCAAAATCGGCTTCTGTTCACTCTCCAGTTCGCTGCAAAGGTGCCATCTGGACAGGCCCTTTACATTCCGCGAGAGGGCGAAGCAAAAAACCCGCTGGCCGAAGCCAGCGGGTGAGAGGTGGTTGGTCTCGGACCCACCAGGACCGAGCGACCAATCATGTGCACGGGCCGCGCCTACAAATTTTTAGGGAAGGGCTTGCTTCAGGCGCAGCTCGTCGATCTCCCGCTTCAGGTCCTGGATGACGTCACGACGCGCGCCGAAGTCCTGACAGTTCGTCAATGCGGCAATTTGAAGTCCGCCGGTCGCCCGATTCCGCCGCATCCACTCGTTGTGCATCACGCCGGTCGGAAAGTAGCGCCTTCCGCCCCGTCTGCCGGGTTTCCGTGGCGTGCCACGATCCGTGCCGGACCTGGAACCAATCGCGCGCGCCCAAGTTAGGAAGAGCTTATCGGGGACTTCGCTATGCTCCTTGCCTTGGACGATGCGATCTCGTCGGCTGTTTTGGCCGGCCGAGGGGCAGATGTGGAAATCTTCGGCGTGGTCGACCTCACCAGCAAAATTGAAACGCGGATCAGCGCTTTAAGCTTGGGGCACGCCATCCAGTTCGTCGCCAACGCGTCGGTGCTCGGTTACGATGTTCGCGGTGCCATGGTCCATACGGGTTACCGGGCACGCCAAGCCTCAGGAAATGGGGCTGCGACCGCCTGTGGTCGCAATACGGTGGCGCCTTGCTCCAGCCTTGAATGCCGGACGCGGGCGCGCTGCAGTAAACTGGGATTGCCGATCCCACCGGCTAAACGCTAATCCTCGTACCTCCGTGCTGACGGCCGGCGCTCGTAGTCTACTGGGGCATTGCCAATATTCGAGCCTCTCCACGCCCGACCTCGCGTCCAAGCTTGAAAGCGGCATAGACTGCGCCGAGAGTTATCAGAAATCTGAGCATGATTGTTCTCCGTTCAGGGCAGAGCAGCCGGAGCAACTCCTGTTGGTTCCGGCAATCGTCCTCGAGTGGAACCCGCGCCCCTCGGCAAGGACGCGGGCCGGTGTCTCCACCAATCTGCGGTCGCTTGAGGGGACGATCGCAGACCTCTTTTCAACAAGCTGAATTACCGCTTGTTCCTTCATCAAAAGAAGAACCGCGACTGAAGCCCTCTCGTGAAGGTTCGAATTAGAGCGCCGGCTTCAGAGGGGTGAACAAGCTAGCGACCGGTGACGCCCTCGGCAGAGAGCGAAAACCAATCCCGCAGTCTTCGAGGTGTTTCGGTCCGGCTGCCGAGGAAGAGAACATACCTTTCCAAATCCAGAGCTTGGGTAGTTCCAGTCCGACGGACGCGCGTGCAATTCAAGAGACTCGTGGTGGCGTCGCGAGCGGCGTGCTTTCAGTGCCAGTGCGCTACATGCACACGCCGTCGGAAGTTCTTTGCCTCGACGACGTGCAAGCTACCGTCGATCTGGTTTGCGCCTACTGTCGACGATTGACGCCTGAGCTGGACTTCACGCCAGAATGAGGGGGTTCCCTTCCGCCATAGGCATGACCAGAAGGTCCCTTCACCTTTCAACAGTTCACTGGTCCCGATTGGCGCCGAGCTTGCTTCTGGAACAGATGACCGTTGACGGAGTTCGGTAGTGGGCAGCAGGCTCCAATCTGCCCAAGCGGCCCGCTGCTACTTCTCTTGGCTGAGGCATCACTAGCAGCGGCCACTCCGGCTAAACGCGACATGATTGATATGGGGAAGAAGGAAAAGCTTAGGGCCAAACATAGAGCTGAAAAGCCTTTAGAAAGCGCGCTCATCGCGGAAGCAGCCTACTACGCCCGCAGGTGCGGTATCACCATCCACGAAGCCGCTAAGATCATTCGACAAGCCACACACCGAACCAGATAGTTTCGCCGACCAGACGTCATGCTCAGACTAACCACCTCGAGTTACCGCCATCGTGCCACTGGCGACAACCATCCAGTTCACTTCGGCCTTCTTCATCTGCCCTCGAAGCTCCGGTTTCAGGCCCTTGTCGAGCATTGTGACAATCGAGCCTGGATCCTCGAGATGGCTGAGTCTCTTCGGTCGTTACGTCGAGCAACATGTTCTTGCGGCCGAGATCGTCTTCGCCCCGGCATTGGGTGAAATAGCGCATGCAGCAAGCTCGCCAACCGCGCCGCCGAACTGCTCCATTTTTTGACCTCCCGCCAGCAGCAACTTGACTGGATGCTGCACAAGCACGCTAGCGGAACAACAAGGGCCTGTGCTTGTTCGGCGGCGATGATCAATCCGGGCATCAATCGCTTTTGCGATGTCGCTGTTGTGGGGGGCGGTCCTGCCGGTCTTGCCGCGGCCGTCTATCTGTCTCGCTTCTTGCGATCCGTGCTGCTCTTCGACGCCGGCGACGGACGGGCGGAACTCATTCCCAAGACCCACAATTGCCCAGGCTTTCCCGATGGCGTTTCAGGCAAGGATCTGCTGGCCCGCTTGAGAGCGCAAGCGATGGCATACGGAACCGAAATAGTCGCGGCGGGCGTAAAGTCTCTGACAGCAAGACCCGGTGCTTTCGTTCTCGCAACGACTACCGGTCACGTTCATGCGTCCCGCGTTGTGCTCGCGACGGGCGTCGTCGATCGGGCCCCCGCTATGCATGGCCTGCGCAAGGCGATTGCGGCAGGGATTGTTCGGCTGTGTCCTGTTTGCGATGCCTATGAGGTTCAGGGACAGCGCATCGCGGTTGTTGGCCCCGAACGCTCGGCTCTTAAAGAGGCTCTGTACCTGCGGCACTACAGTCGGGACATTTGCATCATATGCAACTATCCCGAAGACGTTTCAGGGTCTACCCGTGCGAAGGCTGGCGCCGCCGGCATTGCGGTCCGGGACTTCGTGGACGATCTTGTTCCACGGAACTCCGGCCTCGATCTCGTCATGGCGGATGGATCGACGGAGCGGATCGACGTGCTTTATGCCGCCATGGGGTGCGACGTTCGATCGGAACTCGCCATGGAAGTTGGCGCGCACTGTGATGAGGACGGCTACATTCTCATTGGACCACACGCGCAAACCTCGATCGAGGGGGTCTACGCCGTCGGAGACGTGGCCAAAGCACTGAACCAGATAGCGGTGGGATTTGGTCAGGCGGCTTTGGCATCCACTCATATCCACAATGCCATGCTAGCGGAGCGAGCCGGCTCACGATGCGAGAAAGAGCCAGAAGCGCATCATCAGTCCCCAAATCCACGACCTGGCGGATGATAATAATCCACAGGTCAATTACCGGCTTTGATGCCTATCAGCCTTCGGTCACGCCCTCATCGCGGCCACCGACGTTTCACAATGGCCTTGAACGCGGAAACCGTACCTGCCACCGTTGATGCCATGCACCTTGTTCAAATTCTGCTCCCATGCATGGACAACCAAGGGCAGCCTTTCGGGCAGGAAGAATTCGAGAGGGTAAAGGAAGAGCTGGCTGGCCGTTTCGACGGCGTTACCGCTTTCCTCCAGGCTCCTGCGGATGGGCTGTGGAGAATGGGGGCCGAGGGTGTTCGAAATACCCCTGGGATATAGCGATGACGCGGATCGCGACGTTCAACGTCAATGGCGTCAATGGCCGCTTGCCGGTGCTGCTGAAGTGGCTTGGCGAGACTGCCTATGACGTGGTCTGCCTCCAGGAACTGAAAACGTCGGACGACAAATTTCCGATCGAGGCAATTCGAGATGCCGGCTTCGGCGCGATCTGGCACGGCCAGAAATCCTACAATGGCGTGGCAATCCTCGCGCGTGAACGGACCCGGTCGAGCGCCGCCGCGGCTTGCCGGGCGATCCCGATGATACGCATAGCCGCTATTTAGAGGCGGAGATCGACGACCTTGTCGTCGGCTGCATCTATCTCCCCAATGGCAATCCGGCGCCAGGCCCCAAGTTCGATTACAAGCTCCGCTGGTTCGAACGTCTCCTGACCTACATCAAATCCCTACTAGACGAGCACGCCGTTCTCTGTGGCGACTACAATGTCGTCCCCACCGAGATGGACGCTGTAGTGCCTGCGCGCTGGTTGGGCGATGCCGTCTTCTTCCTGGAAAGCCGGAGCGCCTACGCTCGCATGCTGGACCTGGGCTGGGTGGATGCGATTCTCCGGATCCACCCAGGCAAGGGCATATACACCTATTGGAACTTCTCCTATCGCGGCGGCTACGATCGCAGCTCCGGCCTGCGCATGGATCACTTGCTTGTAAGCCCATCGCTTGCGCAGACGATCCAAGCTGCAGGTGTCGATGTCGAGACCCGTGGGTGGGAAAAGCCCAGCGATCACGCTCCCGCCTGGATCGACGTCGACCGATGAAACCGCCGCGCTTGCCCCCCCTTCCGGCCTGGACCTTTGTGCTTGTTCAGCCCGCGCCGATAGATCACTGACCCGTCGTCCCGAGGTGCGTCGATTGACCGGTCAGACGCGCTCCCGATCGCCGGCACGATATTGTCGCGCTAGTCGAGCGTGCCGCGGGCGCGGCGTGATCGCCCTCAAGGCTCATCAAAGCAAAAATTCCACCAGAAGGTTCTTTCGCCCTGAGCCAAGAGCGGGTGACCATCCGCCATTCTATTTCCGCGAGGAACAATCACCGCGCCGCGATGTTAGGGAGCCTCAACCCTGGAGGCCCCCCATGTTCATGCACAACAAGCGACTGCAGTACACCGTCCGTGTCTCGGAACCCAATCCGCGTCTCGCCTGTATGATCATGGAACAGTTCGGAGGCGCCGATGGCGAGCTTGCCGCCGCCATGCGCTACTTCACCCAAGGGCTGGGCGAAGACGATGTCGGCCGCAAAGACATGTTGCTCGACATCGCAACCGAGGAATTGAGCCACCTGGAGGTCGTCGGCTCGATTGTCACCATGCTCAACAAAGGCCTGAAAGCACAGCTTGCCGAAGGGCAGATGAAGGAGGCAGAGCTCTACTTGATGGTTGGCGCCAGCGGCACGACGGCCAAGGAGTCCATCCTGTTCGGCGGCGCACCTGCGCTGTGCGACTCCGCTGGGGTGCCGTGGACTGCCGCCTATATCGATTCCCGCGGCGAGCCCACCGTCGACCTGCGGTCCAACATTGCGGCGGAGGCAAGGGCCAAGATCGTCTATGAGCGGCTGATCAACATCACCGATGATCCCGGCGTCAAGGACGCGCTAGGGTTCCTCATGACGCGCGAAATCGCGCATCAGAAATCGTTCGAGAAAGCGCTGTACGCGATCGAGAACAACTTCCCCACCGGCAAGCTCCCCGGCATCGAGAGATTTGCCAGCATGTACGTCAACACGTCGCAGGGCGAAGGGGACATAAACGGGCCGTGGAACTCGGGCGATGAATGGGACCGCGTGGACGACCTTGAGGAAGTCATGCCGGCGGACGATGGCGATGGGACGGCAACAGTCAAGCTGGCGGCCAAGGACATGAAGATCGTAGCCAAGATGGGCGAGCGCACGCTTTCTGACCCCTCCTCCGCTCCGACCACGGGCGCGGATCTAGGTGCCGGACCGGGGGCCGGACGAACCAAGAATGGCGACATGGGCGGCGCGGCGAGCATCAAAGAGGCGCCTGCGCGGGCAGAGGCCACCCCTCGCAAGAAAAGATGAAGTGGGCTGATTGGGCCCTGCCAATTTGACGAGGCCCGGTGCGTCCTTACGGGGTACACGAGATGCCAAAGGCGGGAGAGACAGCCCTCGCTGGCCGCAAGACACTGTCGTTGCGCGTCCGTATCGCGCAGAGTTCGGGAGCTCGTCAGAACAGCTCGATTGCGGGCCGTGTGATCATGAGCCAATAGATCGCGGCCACGCATGCGAATGCTGGAAACCCGAAAGCGAACCAAAGCCGAAAGAGCTGTTTGTAGCGCTCGGGCGGCGGGATGCCAGCGGATGCGGCTTGCGCAGCGAGATCCCGCATGCGCATCTGCATCCACACCACCGGTAACCAGAACAGCCCGGTGACGACGTAGAGCAGGATCGACAGCACGATCCAGCCCTCGCGGAGCGAGTAGCCAGACTGCCAGGCCAATGCGGCGCCGGTTATCGGTTGCGCGATGACGGCAGTGGCGGTGAACAGGAAATCGGCAATGACGACGATCCGGGCCACGGCGGCGATCGTGGCGGCGCTGCCGGTCCGGTGGGCGAGGAGCATGAAGAACGCAATGCCGGCACCGGTGCCGAGCAGCACGGCAGCGCCGATGAGGTGCAAATATTTCAGCGCAAAGTAGAGCATCAGCGTTCCTCCAGGATCGCCAGCGCGCAGAAGTGCAAGACGAGTATCGGCAGGATTTTCATCAGGGGGCCGAGGGGCTCGTTCCACAGGTCCGGGCGAAGAATTGTTCCAGCAATCGCATAGAAGGATGAAATCGAGATCGCCCCCCAGAGCCCTACCCGGCTGGCCGGACGCCATGCGATCATCGCGCCGACGACCATATCGGCCAACGCGCCTGCGACAACAGCCGGGCCGGCCAAGGGCTCGAAGGCGGTGTTGAGCAGAAGCTCCACTCCGCTGCGCCAACCGGTGGTGAGGGAGATGATACCGGTCGCGATCCAGAAGAACGGCAGAACCACGAAGATTGCCGGCTTCACGAAGTAGAGCCTGGCAAACCAGCGCTCTTGCACGGTGGGAGGGCTGGCGGCCAAGGCGGACGCGAGACTGGACGGCTGGAGCCCGGTTGCAAGCTTCCACGGCTCCAAAGCGCCGGTCGCACCGCGCGCGATTTCCTTGGCGGCGTTGGTGCGTATTGGAGGCCGCCAGCCGAGGAGGCCCGCCACGTCGCCGAGCCGGTAAAGCGTTGCGGCCATCCATCCGGGCAGGACAAACTCCTTCGCTCTGCCCCACCCAAACCATTGGCGGTACCGGGCGACGACTTCGCTCATCGTCAGTGCCTCGGGTCCTGCCAGTTCGAGCGTCAGGCGGAACGGGCCTTGCCTACCGAGCAGGATCGAAACAGTGGAGACCACATCGTCAAGTTGGACCACCTGCAGAAGCCCCGTGCCGGGCATTGCTGGAGCCAGCGGCAGGGCCGCGAGGCCTCGAAAAAGGGCGCTTGCGCCGAAGGCGGGCCGACCGAGCACCACCGAGGGCCGCAGGATCAACCAGTTGAGATCACGCTCCATCAACGCATGGTCCCCAGCCAGCTTGCTGGCCGAGAAAGCTGAAGGCTGTTCCCGGTCGACACCGACTGCAGAGAAATGGATAACCCTTCGTACGCCTGCGCGTTCGCAGGCAGCAAAGAGAGCCGAGGCGCCGGTAGCATGAACGTTGCGCGTATTCTCCCGAGCACTGTCCTGA
>NZ_RZSA01000247.1:0-7395 GCF_003998075.1 Mesorhizobium sp. M2A.F.Ca.ET.037.01.1.1
TCTTTGCCGCCGAAACCTTCCCTGGAACATGATTTGAAAAGCGGGAGCCGGCTTTCGGAACCCGATCATGCTCCAGGAGTTGGATCGGCATGACGATGCCGGCGAAGCCTCGTCCCGATCAGGCATAACAAATTCCAGCTTTCGCATCATTTACTTGCCGCCGCCGCCACTCTAGGCGGCCTGAACCCCGCGAACATTCCTGCAGGCCGATCCCTTATGCACCGAGCCGCCTATCTGTTCCTGCTGTCGACCATGCTGTTGTGGGGCGGCAATTCGGTCGCGGGCAAGCTTGCCGTCGGCCATGTCTCGCCGATGATGCTGGTGTTCCTGCGCTGGGTGATGGCGGTGCTGATCCTGCTGCCTGTCGGCTGGCGGACACTGCGTGAGGACTGGCCCGAAGTGCGCAGCCACTGGAAACTGCTTGCCGGCCTCGGCGCGTGCGGCTTCACCATCTTCAATGTCATCTTCTACACCGCGCTCAACTACACGACCGCCATCAACGTCTCGATCGAGCAGGCGGCCATCCCGATCGTCATCATCCTTGCCAATTTCATGTTCTTCCGGCTGCGCGTGCGGCCTCTGCAGATCGTCGGCGTCGTGCTCACCATCGTCGGCGTCGCGCTGACCGCAAGCCATGGCGACCTCGGTCAGCTCTTGAAGCTCGACCTCAACTTCGGCGACGCCATCATGCTTGTGGCGGTGCTTTGCTACAGCCTCTATTCGGTGGGGCTGCGCCTCAGGCCCGCAATCCGCTGGCAGAGTTTCATGCTGGCGCTGTCGATCGCCGCGCTGCTGATTTCCCTGCCCTTCGTCATCTGGGAGGTCGCGGCCGGCCGCGCCGTCATGCCGGACGCAAGCGGATGGGCGCTCACCCTCTATACGGCCCTCGGCGCCTCGGTCGTCTCGCAGGTTCTCTACATCAAGGGCAACGAGCTGATCGGCGCCAACCGCGCCGGGCTGTTCATCAACCTGGTACCGATCTTCGGCACGCTGCTTTCGGTGCTGATCGTCGGCGAGCAGTTTCAGCCCTATCAGGCCTTCGCGCTGGCTCTTGTCCTCGGCGGCATTGCCCTTGCCGAATACAGCGGCAGCAGAGCGGCACTGCAGGCGGGATGATATCTCCCGCCACGCGTCAAGCAGCCGTTGGCGATGGCTGTACTATCAACGCCTCGCCTGACGATGCAGGCGGGGCGTCTTCATTTTCAACGTTCACTCGGCGCCGACGTCGAAGCGCAGCCGCTTGGCCGAGTCGATCGACTTGTGCGCGCGCACCTGCTCCAGCACCTTTTCCGGGAACGGCGCGTCGAGATAAAGCAGCGCGATGGCATCGCCGCCCGGCCGGTTGCGGCCGAGCTGGAAATTGGCGATGTTGACGCCGTTCTCGCCGCACACCGTGCCGAGCAGGCCGATGATGCCAGGCGCGTCGGCATTGGTCGTGTAGAGCATGTGCTGGCCGACTTCGGCGTCGAGATTGATGCCCTTGATCTGGATGAAGCGCGGCTTGCCGTCGGAGAAGCAGGTGCCGGCGATCGAGCGCGTCATGTGCTCGGTCTTGACCGTCAGCTTGATATAGCCGTCGAACACGCCCGACTTGTCGCGCTTGACCTCGGCGACGATGATGCCGCGCTCCTTCACCATGATCGGCGCCGACACCATGTTGACGTCGGAGACCTGCGGCCGGATCAGGCCGGCAAGGGCGGCGCTCACCAGCGCGCGGGTGTTCATCGTCGCGGTCGAGCCATCGAACAGGATCTCGACCTCCTTGATCGGATCCTCGGTGACCTGACCGACGAAGGCGCCGAGCACCTCGGCGAGCTTGACGAACGGTTTCAGCCGCGGCGCCTCCTCCGCGGTGATCGAAGGCATGTTGATGGCGTTGGAGACGGCGCCATTGATGAGATAGTCGCTCATCTGCTCGGCGACCTGCAGCGCGACATTCTCCTGAGCCTCGGTGGTCGAGGCGCCGAGATGCGGTGTCGCCACGACATTCTCCATGCCGAACAGCGGGTTGTTCTCCGCCGGCTCGACCTCGAATACGTCGATGCCCGCGCCCGCCACCTTGCCGCTCTTCAGCGCCGCGATCAGATCGGCCTCGACGACCAGGCCGCCGCGCGCGCAATTGATGATGCGCACGCCGTCCTTCATCTTGGCGATCGCGGCCGCGTCGATGATGTTGCGCGTCTTCTCGGTCAGCGGCGTGTGCAGCGTGATGAAGTCGGCGCGGGCGAAAAGCTCGTCGAGCTCGACCTTCTGGACGCCGAGCTCCTCGGCGCGGCTGTCCGACAGGAACGGGTCGAAGGCGATCACATGCATCTTCAATCCGACGCCGCGCGTGGCGACGATCGAGCCGATATTGCCGCACCCGATCACGCCCAGCGTCTTGCTAGTGATCTCGACGCCCATGAAGCGGTTCTTTTCCCATTTTCCGGCATGGGTCGAGGCATTGGCTTCCGGGATCTGCCGCGCCAGCGCGAAGATCATCGCCACCGCATGCTCGGCCGTGGTGATCGAATTGCCGAAGGGCGTGTTCATCACGATGATGCCCTTGCGGCTGGCGGCCGGGATATCGACATTGTCGACGCCGATGCCGGCGCGGCCGACGACCTTGAGCCTGGTTGCCGCATTGATCAGCTTCTCGGTGACCTTGGTCGCCGAGCGGATGGCGAGGCCGTCATACTGGTCGATCACCTCGAGCAGCTTTTCCTTGTCCTTGCCGAGGTCGGGCAGGTAGTCGACCTCGATGCCGCGATCCTTGAAGACCTGCACGGCGGTGGTTGAAAGTTTATCCGAAACGAGAACGCGGGGCGCCATCACGGCCTCCTTGAAGGGAATTGGATGTGTCGGGAAATGGTGGCGGCCCGCAGGCCGCCACGGATTTCAGGCCGCCGCCTTGAGCGACGCCTTCTGCGCGGCGAAGGCCCAGTCGAGCCAGGGCAGAAGCGCTTCGAGATCGGCGGTCTCGACGGTGGCGCCGCACCAGATGCGCAGCCCGGGCGGCGCGTCGCGATAGGAGCCGATGTCGTAGGCGACACCTTCCTTGTCGAGCGCCGAGACGAGGCCCTTGGCGAAAGCCGCCTGACCGTCGGCATCGAGCGCCGCGATATCCGGATCGGTGAAGGACAGGCACACGGACGTGTTCGAGCGCGTTGCCGGATCGACGGCCAGATGGCCGAGCCACGACGACTTGCCAACGAACCGGTCGAGCACCGCGGCATTGGCGTCGGCGCGGGCAATCAGCGCTTCCAAGCCGCCGATCGACTTCGCCCAGTGCAGCGCATCGAGATAATCCTCGACGCACAGCATCGACGGCGTGTTGATGGTCTCGCCCTTGAAGATGCCCTCGATCAGCTTGCCGCCCGAGGTCAGGCGGAAGATCTTCGGCAGCGGCCAGGCTGGCTTGTAGGTCTCCAGCCGCTCGACGGCGCGGGGCGACAGGATCAGCATGCCGTGCGCGCCTTCGCCGCCCAGCACCTTCTGCCAGGAGAAGGTGACGACATCGAGTTTTTCAAAGTCGAGCCTTTGCGCGAAGGCAGCCGACGTCGCGTCGCAGATGGTCAAGCCCTTGCGGTCCGCGGGAATGAAATCGCCGTTCGGCACGCGCACGCCCGAGGTCGTGCCGTTCCAGGTGAAGACCACGTCGCGATCGAAATCGATCTGCTTGAGGTCGGGCAGTTGGCCGTAGCCGGCCTCGAACTTGCGCACGTCGGCGAGCTTGAGCTGCTTGACGACATCCGTCACCCAGCCGAAGCCGAAGCTCTCCCAGGCGACCATGTCGACGCCGCGCTCGCCGAGCAGCGACCACAGCGCCATCTCGACCGCGCCGGTGTCCGACGCCGGCACGATGCCGATGCGATAGTTCGCGGGAACCTTGAGGATGTCGCGCGTCAGCTCGATCGCCTGTTCGAGCTTGCTCTTGCCGATCTTGGCGCGGTGGGAGCGTCCGAGCGCGGCCTTAGAGAGCGCCTCGGCCGACCAGCCGGGACGTTTTGCGCAGGGACCTGAGGAGAAATTGGGGTTTGCCGGACGGAGTCCGGGCTTGGTAGGTGTCGTCATCGTGGTCTATCCTTCCAGATAGTGGCCCCTCGTTGGGGAGGGGTGGCCCACGGACGGCGATATGCTTTCAGCCTTTCGGCGTCAAGAGCAAAGTTTTTGTCGTTGTTGGGATATTCCCTTCCACCCGGCGCGCCCCGAAATGAAAACGGCGAGCCGTTGGGCCCGCCGTGGCATTTCGTGACCCGCTTCGCTTTACCAGAGGTCGTAGCGCAGGCCGAATTTGATCTGGTGGTTGCTGATCCCCTTACGGGTGGGATAGGAGGTCAGGCTCTCGGCGGCCACATATTCCGCATTGGGGGCGGAGAAATACTGGTAGCCGAGGTCGACAAGAACATTCTTGGTCACTTGGTATGCAAGGCCCGCATTGAGCGTATAGGCGAGCGAGTATTGGTTTTTGTTGCTGCTCAGGACGAAATCGTTGGAGGAGTCGGCGCTGTCTGTGTATGAGGCCGAAAGCTTGCTTGTCGTCCGAACCAAACCAATGCCGGCGCCGACATAGGGCGTGATCCCGACATAGGTGCCCAGATCGACATAACCATTGAGAATACCGGAGAACGCGTAGTTCTTCACATTTCCCGAGCCCAGGATCGCCGTTCCCGCCGGTGCGACCGCTGAATCGTCATAGCTTACGCTGACGTGATTGCCGGGCAGATAGCCCAGGTTGAGATCGGCGCGAAGGTAATCGTTGAAATGATAGCCGAAGCCGATGCTCGCGAAATACGCGTCCTCGCCCTCGCTGAAGCTTTCGTTGTCGATCGCTGACGGGAAGGTGAAATCCCCGTTGTCGAAGGTCTCCTGCGGCAGATAGGCGACGTCCCCGCGCAGATACCAGCCCGAGCCGACCTCGACCGGCTGGTAGTCCGGCGCCTGGTCGACATAGATCGGCGGATCGTAGTCGGCCGCGAGCGCCGGCGTCATCGGCAACAGGATGGTTGCGGCAAGAGCTGACGCGATACGCGATCTGGATGTCATGGTCCCCGGCTCCCGAGATTGGCGCCAGCCGCGAACGCGGGCGCCGTTTCAAGCAGCCATTGTTAACCATAGTGGTTAAGTGCCGGTTAAGGCTAACAGAGAGTTACCGAATTGATTTCGATGAAATTTCACCCGCCGCGCACAAACGAAAACCGCCCGGCTGATGCCGGGCGGTCGAACTTCGGATGCGCCAGTTCTACTTGGTGTAGATCGGTTCCGGCTCAGGCTGATAGGCGACCACCGGCGCGGCGCAGCCATTATTGCCGCCGAACTGATAGCGCAGACCGCCGCGCACTTCATGCGTGTTGATGCCGTGGTCGAAACCCGGTCCGGAGCTGGTCGTATCGAATTCGAACATGCGCCCACCCTCGATGTGAGTGAAGCGGTAGCCGGCATCGAGGATGACCTTGTCCGTGAGGCAGTAGGAAGCGCCGGCCATAAGCGCGTAGGCGAAGCGCCAGTTGGACGACCCGGGGTTGGTTTCGGTGGTGTTTGGGTCATGGACCGTGTCCCACTTGACATGCGCACCACCGATGCCAGCGCCGATATAAGGGGTGACGCCGTTCCACGTGCCGATATCCACATAGGCATTTGCAAGCAGAAGCAGAGCGCTCATGCTCGACTCTTCGGTCGATGTCGTGATCAGATCCGAGGTCTGGCCGTTGAAGTCCGACTTGAACCAGTAGTCGGCAGTCAGATCCGTACGCAAGTAATCGTTGATCTTGTAGCCGACGCCGGCGCCGAGCGAGAACCCGCCCTTTAGGTCGCCGAAATCGAAATCGTTGGTGCCGGGCGGTGGGCCGTAGGTGATGTAATCGATGCTGTCCAAATTCGACCAGTGGTAGTCGATATCGCCGCGGATGTACCAACCGCCGACATCGACCGGTTGAGCCTCGACAACCGGCGGCGGCGCCTCCTCGACCGGAGGCGGCTCCGCGAAGTCGGCGGCGAGCGCCGGTCCGGCCACTCCCGCGAGCAACGCGGCAAACAAAGCCATTCTTGCTGTATTGAACATGCTGTCACCCCTAAGAGACCTCGGGACGACACCGCCCGAAGATGAACCTCGGCGTGGATAATGAATTGCAAAGGTTAAAGGCCGTTTAACCGTACCGATTAACCACGAATCTATGCAATTTTAGAGGGTATGCCGTTGCCCGGCCGTTGGGGGCGCGCACAAAAAAGCCCGCCGGGCGGCGGGCTTCCAAGCGCGAAGAGCTTTGGCCCGATCTCTCTGTCAGGCGGCGCTGCGCGTTTCCTGGAGGATGCCCACGATGTCGTTGACAACCGCCTCGACCAGCTGCGGATCGTCGCCCTCGGCCATGACGCGGATCAGCGGCTCGGTGCCGGATGGCCGGATGACGAGGCGGCCGGACGTGCCGAGCCGGTTGCGCCCTTCTTCGATCGCCGCCTTGACCGGCGCTTCCTCCAGCGGCTTGCCGCCGGAGATGCGGACGTTCTTGAGAAGCTGCGGCACCGGCTCGAACTTCTTCGACAATTCGCTGACCGGGCGGTTCTGCCGCTTGATGCAGGCGAGCACCTGCAGCGCCGAGACCAGACCGTCTCCCGTGGTCGAGAAGTCGGAAAGCACGATGTGGCCGGACTGCTCGCCGCCGACATTCAAGCCATGCGCGCGCATATGCTCCACGACATAGCGGTCGCCCACCTTGGTGCGATGCAGCTGCAGCTTCATATCGCCGAGGAAGCGCTCCAGGCCGAGATTGGACATCACGGTGGAAACGACGCCGCCGCCGGCCAGCCTTCCGCTCTGGTGCCAGGATTCGGCGATCAGCGCCATGATCTGGTCGCCGTCGACGATCGCTCCGTTCTCGTCGACGATGACCACGCGGTCGGCATCGCCGTCGAGCGCGATGCCGATGTCGGCGCGCACCTCATGCACCTTCTTCTGCAGGCCGGCCGGATGGGTCGAGCCGCATTCCTTGTTGATGTTGAAGCCGTTCGGCTCGACATTGATCGCCACCACCTCGGCGCCGAGCTCCCACAGCGCCTCCGGAGCCACCTTGTAGGAGGCGCCGTTCGCGCAATCGACGACGATCCGCAGGCCCGAGAGCGACATCGAGCGGGGCAGCGTGCGCTTGGCGAATTCGATATACCGGTCATGCACGCCATCGACGCGCTTGGCGCGGCCGAGCCCGTCGGAATCGGCGAGCGCCAGCTCGATGTCCTTGTCGAGCATGCCTTCGATGCGCTCCTCGATCTCGTCGGAGAGCTTGTAGCCGTCGGGACCGAACAGCTTGATGCCATTGTCGTAATAAGGGTTGTGCGAGGCCGAGATCATCACGCCGATGTCGGCGCGCAGCGAGCGCACCAGCATGGCGACGGCAGGCGTCGGTATCGGGCCGAGCAGGAAGA
>NZ_RZSA01000248.1:0-7342 GCF_003998075.1 Mesorhizobium sp. M2A.F.Ca.ET.037.01.1.1
CCATAGCTCTTCCAGACCTTGTCGAAGGTGATGAGCAGGGGAGCCGACATGTCGTCAGCTCCGCTGCTGCGCGCCGGTGATGACTTGCGCGCCCTCATCGAGGCCGGAGGTGATCTCGGTCAGCTCACCATCGGTCGAGCCGATCCTGACGTTCACCGGATGCGGCCGGCCGTTCTCCAGCACATAGAGCGTGCGCGAGCCGTCGGTCGGCGCCTTGGTCGGCTCGCGCTGCCGATTGGGGCGGCCCATGCGGCCGGTGAAGAGATCGCTCAGGCTCCAGCTGCGCGCCTGCTGCTGCATCGGGCGATAGCGGAAGGCCGTCGAAGGAACGGTAAGCACGCCCTTGGCCTGCCTTGTGACGACCGAGACCGTGGCCGTCATGCCGGGCCTGAGCAGAAGCTCGCCATTGTCGACTTCGAGCCGCGCATTGTAGGTGACGACGCCATCGGTGGTGACCGAGGCGTAGGAGATGTCGCGGATCTCGGCGTCGAACGGGCGGTCGGGGAAGGCATCGACGGTGAAGCGGGCGTGCTGGCCAGGTTTGACCTGGCCGATGTCGGCCTCGTCGACCGCCGCCCGCAATTCCATGTTGCGAAGGTCGGCGGCGATGACGAACAGCACCGGCGCCTGCAGCGAGGACGCGACCGTCTGGCCGGGATCGACCGAGCGTGTGAGCACGATGCCGTCGATCGGCGCATAGATGGTGCTCTTGGCCAGGTCTGTCTGCTGCGCCTTGAGTTCGGCCTGGGCGATGGCGAGATTGGCCTCGGCGCTGTCGAGCGCTGCCTTCGAGCGGTCGCGCGTTGCGGTTGCCGCTTCGAGCGACTGGTCCGTCGCCATGCCGCGCTTGGTCAGCGCGCTGGCGCGCACCACCGCGTTCTCGTTCTCCTGCAGTGTCACCTTGGCGTCCTCGACGGCGGCCGCAGCCGCCTTGGCGGAGGCGGTGGCGCGCTCGATCTGGACCTCCAGCTTGGCGGTATCGAGCGTCGCCAGCACGTCGCCCTTCTTGACCTGCTGGTTTTCATTGACCGCAACGGAGCGGACGATGCCGGAAAGCTCGCTGGAGATGTCGACCTGGGTCAGCGGCTGCAGCGTGCCGGTGGCGGATACTTCGACGGTGAGGTCCGCGGTCGCCGCCGGCACGGTGGTGTATTCAATCCTGGGGGGCGCCGCGGCGTACCATTGATAAAGGGTAATGCCGACCGCTGCGACCGCTATCGCCAGCAGGGCGTAAAGCCAGAGGCGGCGACGCTTGCGGCTTACGCCCTTGCGGTCCAGGCCGAGCGCGGCCTCTATGGAAGTACCGGATTCCGCCTTTGGCGGATTGACAACCTGGTCCACCCCGGACCCCTATGCTGGAAATCGATGTCCCTGTCCGTGCACAGATCAGGCTTTGAGGTTCGAATTTCAAATTAAATTTCCCTCATGTTGGGATTGGGGCAGAAATTCGGGGCGAGGCGAAAGGTTTTCTCCATGGCGCGCAATTACTTGCTTTACGATGTGTTTACCACCGAAAGGCTGGCCGGAAATCCGCTTGCGGTGGTACTCGACAGCGATGGGCTCGACACTGCCGGCATGCAGGCGATCGCGCGCGAATTCAACCTGTCTGAGACGGTGTTCGTGCTGCCTCCAGACAATCCGATGCACCGCAACCGTATCCGCATCTTCACGCCCGACTATGAAATGCCTTTCGCGGGCCATCCGACGGTCGGCTCGGCCATCGCGCTGGCGGAACTCGCCGAGGAGGAGGCCGGCATTTTCGTGCTGGAGGAGAATATCGGGCCGGTGCGTTGCGCGGTGAGCAAGCATGACGGCTCTACTTTCGCCGAGTTCGACCTGGCGAAACTGCCGGAAGCCTTGGAGCTCAAGGCCGATCCGGAAGCGATCGGCGCCGCGCTCGGCCTTGGCCCGCACGAGATCGGCTTCGAGAATCACCGCGTCGCCTTCTGGTCGGCCGGCGTGCCTTACGTGACCGTTCCCGTTGCCGGATTGGAAGAGGCGGCCAAGATCAGGCTCGACAACCAGGCGTGGTCGGAATTGGCGCCCCGCAAGAGCGAATGGGCTTTCGCCAGTCCATACGTCTATTGCCGAGAGACAGTACATCACGACAGCGCTTTCCATGTCCGGATGATCGTGCCCGGCACGCCGTCCTACGAAGATCCCGCGACCGGTTCGGCTGCAGCGGCCTTTGCCGGCGCCATCATGCATTTCGACACCCCGATCGACGGCGTCTCGCAGCTCTGGATCGAGCAGGGCCTGGAAATGGGCCGGCCCTCGCGCATCCGGCTGGAACTCAATGTCGATGGCGGAAAACTGGCCTCCGCGCGCATCGGCGGCCATGCCGTCAGGGTCGCGGAAGGCAAGCTTTTTGTGTGACGGGTGCGGCAATTCGGCGATTTGTCGGGAAATGATCCGGCAGGGCTAGACATCCCCGGAAGCGGCGGCTATATGCGCCGCCGACGCTGGTTTTCCCGGCGGTGTGGGTGTGTAGCTCAGTTGGTAGAGCAGCTGACTCTTAATCAGCGGGTCCACAGTTCGATCCTGTGCACACCCACCAATTTTCCGATGGTATTTCTCCTTTTAGCCCGCCTTCGCGGCGGATTGAGCCGTTAAGGCTCAAGACCTGCAACGATCGCCCGTCAGACAGCTCTCATGACGATTGCTGCCCAACCGGCGATCGCAGGATCAATCCATAAGTGGCAATGCCGCACCAGGCCACGGAAGATGTCCGCTACGCCTGGAAGAATTCCTCGATGTCATCCAGAACGGTGATGGTTGCAACGATGTCCAACGGACTATCCCAGTCGACATGAAGAAGGAATTCAACGCCTCCTGCTTCCCCGCCGGCCACGCCGTGGGGGCCAACATTGGTCACATAAACATTAGCGGAGCCAAGATTTGGGCGCCCAAGCGTCTTCGGTCCGCCACCAAAGCCACCGAAGGCAGGTATAAATTCCGCTGCTGTTATGATCACCGCAGAGTCTAAGTTGATCGGGTCCCAATTGAAGTTCTGACGAATTGTGCCTTTCATTCCCCGATACAGTACTCTAATCGAACGAGCCACGCCTTCCTCCGTTTCTGAATAAATATCAACATTGGAATAACCACTATGTGATTTGGCATGGCCTCGGAATTTGATCTGTGATGATAATCACAAATCATCCGAAATTAATCGTAAGATGATCTTTAGCTGATCCGGCGTCAGATCAGTGCATCTGGCAAAATCCGCTAAATTTACATAAATTTAAGCCGATTTGCAGAAACAGAAAATTGCGGACCAATCTGTTGGGAAGTTCCGTTATTTCTCCGAAACACCCGCCTCGGCAAAGCTTGCCATCCTGGCATGGCATTCCAGCGCCGAGCGCACGATGTTGACGGCGAGGCAGGCGCCTGAGCCTTCGCCGAGCCGCATGCCTAGATCGAGCAGCGGCGGCAGGCCGAGCGCTTCGAGCAGGCGGCGGTGGCCGGCTTCCGCCGAGACATGGGCGGCGATGGTATGGGCGAGGCCAGTTGGATGCAGCCTCGCGAGCGGAGCGGCGGCGGCGGTGCACACAAAACCGTCGAGCAGCACCGGCACGTTGTTCTTGCGCGCGGCGAGCGTGGCGCCAAAGATGGCCGCAAGCTCGCGGCCGCCAAGGGCGGCAGCGATCTTCAAAGGGTCTGAGAGCGAATCGACATGGCGCTTCAGGCCGGCTTCGATCGCCACCACCTTGCGCTTCAATCCGGCATCGTCGATGCCGGTGCCACGCCCGGTCCATTTCTCCGCGCTGCCGCCAAAGAGGGCGGTGGAGATCGCGGCCGCCGGGGTGGTGTTGCCGATGCCCATCTCGCCGAAGCAGACGAGATCGAGGTCACTCGTTACTGCGTCGTAGCCGGTCGAGACGGCGGCGAGGAAGTCCTGCTCGTCCATCGCCGGCACTTGCGTGAAATCGCCGGTCGGATGGTCGAGATCGAGCGGGATGACGTCGAGCTTGGCGCCGGCGATGCGGGCAAGCTGGTTGATGGCGGCGCCGCCGCCGGCGAAGTTCGCCACCATCTGTACCGTCACTTCCGACGGATAGGCCGAGACGCCTTGCGCGGTGACACCGTGATTGCCGGCAAAGACGAAGACCTTCACATGATCGAGCTTGGGCATGTCGCGGCCCTGCCAGCGGCCGAGCCACGCGGCGATCGTTTCCAGCCTGCCAAGGCTGCCCGGCGGCTTGGTCAGAGTGTCCTGGCGGCGGGCGACGGCTCCGGCGGCGGTGTCGCTGCCAGTCGGAAGATCGAGGCAGGCGGCGCGAAGGTCTTCGAGCGATTTGAACGAGGCTGGTTGGGGGGACATGGGGGCAAGGTCTCCGAAACAGAATCAGGAAAGGCAGACGGAAGCGACGAGAAGAACGGCGATCTCGCCAAGCTGCTGCAGCGCGCCGATCGTGTCGCCGGTCTGGCCGCCGATCTGGGCGAGGCAAAGCGCGCGGAAGCCCGCGAAGACCAGGCCGAGCAGGATCAGCGCCGCGATGGCGCCGCCGAGGCCGAGCGCCAGCAGCGCCACGGCGCCGAGCGCAGCGCCGATGGCGGCGGTCTGGCTTGCGACAAAGCCCGCATTCGCCGACAGACCGTCGCTGCGGGCCGGCGGCAGAAGATGCATGAAGGCGCCGAAAAGCCCGCGCGAAGCGGCGTGCGCGGCGAGCAGCGCCAGGAAGATGTGGCCGGGACCGGCGAGTTCGGACAGCGCGCTCCAGCGGATAAGCAGCGACAGCCCAAGCGCGGCCGCGCCATAGGCGCCGATGCGGCTGTCGCGCATGATCTCCAGCTTCCTGTCGCGCGTCCTGCCGCCCCAAAAGCCGTCAGCGATGTCGGAAAGCCCATCCTCATGCAAGCAGCCGGTGGGGAGCA
This sequence comes from Mesorhizobium sp. M2A.F.Ca.ET.037.01.1.1, assembly GCF_003998075.1. Lineage (NCBI taxonomy): Bacteria > Pseudomonadati > Pseudomonadota > Alphaproteobacteria > Hyphomicrobiales > Phyllobacteriaceae > Mesorhizobium > Mesorhizobium sp. M2A.F.Ca.ET.037.01.1.1. The sequence continues at coordinate 4,879 of NZ_RZSA01000248.1, forward strand.
TGGTCGCGGCGAGCGTGAGCGCCGCAGCAGGGCCGGTGGCAAGACCCAAGCTGTAGGCGATGGCGCAGACAAGCGCACCGATGATCGCCACTGCAAGACCGGCGAAGGGCGCCGCCCAGATCGCGTCGGCAAGGCTGCGGCCGCCGAAATCGCTCGACGGCAATCTCAGCCTGGTGAAGAAGACGAGGCTGAGGCCGATATCGTCAAGCAATTGCCGGGGCGCCGAAGGGCCGCTCATGCGCTCCTCGCAATGGCATGGAAAAAGGTGCCGCTGACATGGCCGCGCCGGTAGCCGGAAGCGCCGAGCGGGTTGCCCTGGCCGTCGGCAAGATCGGCCAAGGGCTCGTCATTGCCGATGGCCGTCATCTGGGCATAGTGGAATTCGTGGCCGCGGATCAGCGTGCCTTCCGGCCCCAACGGGCAGGCGGCGCGCAGCCGCGCCTCGCGATAACCGAGATTCATCTTGCGCCTGGCGAAGCTGGTCGAATGGCCAAGCAGGCCGAGCATCTTATGGCTTGTCCCCTCCGCGTCTTCCAGCTCTTCGCCCAGCACCATGAAGCCGCCGCACTCGCCGTGAACCGGCTTCGTCGCCGCAAAGCGGGCCATTCCCGCCTGGAATCTCGTCGCGGCCGCCAGCTTGCCGGCATGCAGCTCGGGATAGCCGCCTGGCAGCCAGCAGACATCGCAGTCCGGCGAAGGCCCCTCGTCGGCAAGCGGCGAGAAAGGCACGATCTCGGCGCCGGTCTTGCGCCAATGCGTGGCGACATGCGGATAGAGGAAGGTGAAGGCGGCATCCTCAGCTAGCGCGATGCGCTGCCCGGGCGGCTGCAGCGCGTCACCGAAGTCGCCGGCCGCTGGTTCGAGCGGTTTCGCCAACGCCAAGATGGCATCGATGTCGAGCGACCTTTCGACCATGTCGGCCAGCCGGTCGAGATGCGCCATCAGGTTCTCGTACTCGCCGGCCTGGACGAGGCCGAGATGCCGTTCCGGCAGGTTCAGCGTCGGATCGCGCAGTATGGCGCCGACCACAGGCAGGCCGATCGCCTCGATGGCGTCGCCGGACAGCCGCCGGTGGCGTTCGCTGCCGAGCCTATTGAGCACGACGCCGGCCATGCGCACATCCGGATCGTAGGTCGCGAAACCCTTGGCCACCGCCGCCGCCGTGGTCGACTGTCCGGAAACGTCTAGCACCAAAAGGACGGGCAGGCCGTAGAGCCGGGCGAGATCGGCGGCCGAGCCTGAGCGGCCTTGCGAGGCGGGGATGCCGTCAAACAGGCCCATGGCGCTTTCGAGGATGATGTATTCGGCGTCGTCCGCAGCCTGGGCCGCCAGCGCGTTGAGCAGGGCAGGCGACATCGCCCAGCTGTCGAGGTTGACGCCGGAGAGGCCGGTGGCGGCGGTGTGGAAGCCGGGATCGATATAGTCCGGTCCGGATTTCGCGCCGCGCACTTTCAGGCCGCGCCGGGCGAGCGCGCGCAACAGGCCGATGGTGACGCTGGTCTTGCCCGAGCCGGAGCGCGGCGCGCCGATGATGATCGCGCGCGCCGTCATGCGCCGCCCGTCAGTGCCGCGCGCATGGCGACGATGCCGCCGACGACGATCAGCGCCGGCGAAGCGAGCCCTGCGGCAGCGGCTTCGTCCGCGATGGTGGAGAGCGTGGCTACGACGATTCGTTCCTGCGGTGTGGTCGCCGCGACGATCACCGCGGCGGGGGTCGTCGGCGCGAGGCCGCCCTCGAGCAGCTTTGCCGCGATCACCGGCAAATTGGCCATGCCCATATAGACGACGACCGGCTGTCCGGTGCGGGCGATCGCCGCCCAGTCGATATCGTCATCGGTGCCTGCCGCATGGCCGGTCGCCAGGATGACGGCCTTGTTGATGCCGCGCATGGTGGCGGGAATGCCGGTCGCGGCCAGCGCGCTGAGACCGGAGGTCAGGCCGGAGAGCACCCGGAACGGGATTTTCTCGCCCGCCAACGCCAAGGCCTCTTCGCCGCCACGGCCGAAAATGTAGGGATCGCCGCCCTTGAGCCGCACGACGCGGCGGCCATCGCGCGCCAGCCGCACAAGCAGGGCGTTGATGTCGTCCTGCTTCATCGAAGGCTGGCCGCCGCGTTTTCCGGCGTAGAAGAGTTCGGCGCCCTGGGCGACCGCCACGACGTCGGGCGAGACCAGCGCGTCATAGACGAGCGCGTCGCATTGCCCGAGCGCCGCCAGCACCTCAAGCGTCAGGCAGCCGGGATCGCCGGGGCCGGCGCCGGCCAGCCAGACATGGCCCGGTTCCAGCTCACGCGGTTTGAAGTTCAGCCGCGCCAGCGCCTGCTCCACATTTGCCCGTCCGTTCATGTTGGCGCCGCCGTTCACAATCCGTCCCGTCCGCGAAAACGCCGCTGGTAGTGGGCGTCGTAGAGTGAGCTTTCGCCGAAATCCTGCGCGGCGAGCGCGCTGCCGACGAAGATGATCGC
>NZ_RZSA01000249.1:0-7341 GCF_003998075.1 Mesorhizobium sp. M2A.F.Ca.ET.037.01.1.1
GCCAGCTTCCGTCTTGATGCTCATGGCACTCCTCTCGTTGAGACGGCAGCGGTTAGTGTGTTTCACCGTTTCGCGAAATGGTGAAACACACTAACTCTTTGTTTTCACGAAATTCCGGACGGAAAACCGCTCACACTTTCCTGGAATTGCTCTAGCAAACCGGCGTCCCCCGGCAAGGGCCAGGGTTGGCCGGGATCATCCTCCAGCGCAACGATTTCGCCGTCTGGGAATCTTGACCGATGATGCTACTCTTCTGACACGGTATCCAGCCGCGTCGCGGCCGCCAGGCGCAGGGAAGAACATGGACACCACTGACCTTGTATTGGCTATTCTCCATCACCTGCTGGTGTTCTCGCTGGCCGGCATCATCGGGGCCGAGTTCGTGCTGGTGCGCGACGATCTGGGTGCGGCGACGCTGAAGCGCCTTGCCGGCATCGACCGCCATTACGGCATCATCGCCGCGCTGATCATCATCGTCGGCATCTGCCGGGTGTTCTTCGGCCTGAAGGGTTGGGAATTCTATGTCTACAATTGGGTGTTCTGGGCAAAGATGGCGGCCTTCGCCATCGTCGGCCTGCTGTCGATCGTGCCGACCACGCGCTTCCTCTCCTGGAACAGGCAGGCGAACGGCAATCCGTCTTTCGCCGTGCCGGCGGCGGAACTGGCCTCGGTGAAGAACTATGTCCGCGCCGAAGGCTTCATCTTCCTGCTCATTCCGGTCTTTGCCGCGGCCATGGCGCGCGGCTACGGCTATTAGAGCCAGACCCGCTCTAAAGCATGTCTCCCGAAAGTGGTTACCGGTTTCGGGGTAAAGACATGCGCAAAATAAAAAACCTAAAGCGCATGGAGCGAGACTGAAAGATCGCGACGCGCTTTAGGCCTCGGCCGCAAACGTCTCATCCAGCGGCGCGATCGGCATCAGCGGCGCCGGAATGTCGGTGGTCTTTTCCTTCGACTTGCAGATATCGGCGATCACGCAGGCCGGGCAATCGGGCTTGCGCGCCTTGCAGACATAGCGGCCATGCAGGATCAGCCAGTGATGCGCATGTCGCATGAACTCGGCCGGGATGACCTTGAGCAGCCCCTGCTCGACCTGTTCCGGCGTCTTGCCGGGAGCCAGCCCAATCCGATTGCCGATGCGGAAGATATGCGTGTCGACCGCCATCGTGTGCTGGCCGAAGGCGACGTTGAGCACGACATTGGCGGTCTTGCGCCCGACGCCCGGCAGCTTCACCAGCTCGTCTCGATCCTGCGGCACCTGGCCCGCATAATCATCGATCAGCGCCTTCGACAGCGCGATCACGTTCTTCGCTTTGTTCCGCCACAGCCCTATCGTGCGGATGTAGTCGCCGACCTTGGCCTCGCCCAGCGCCAGCATCCTGGCTGGCGTGTCGGCAGCCGCGAACAATGCCTTGGTCGCCTTGTTGACGCCCGCGTCGGTTGCCTGCGCTGACAGCACCACCGCGACCAGCAGGGTGAAGGCGTTGACATAGTCGAGCTCGCCTTTCGGCTCAGGCCGCTGCACGGAAAAGCGCCTGAAGATCTCATGCACCTCGGCGGCACTGTAGAGCGACCGGGAAGCCGCTTTTCGCGGCCGTGTACCAGCCGCCGGGCCGCCGCCGGCAGGGGCGGGTTGAGGCTTTTTGACAGCGATGGATTTTTTGGACTTGGGAGGCGCCATGTCCCTTCCTATAATATCCCCTCATGAGCGACACAAACGCGTCATTCGAAGCCGACCAGCCATTTTTCCAGGCCCTGCTGACGCCGCACCGCTCGCTCGGCCGCACCGGTTTCCTGATCCTGATGGGGGCGCTTGTCTTCGGCTGGGCGGTCACCGGCGCCTTTTTCCTGGCGCATGGCGCCTGGCCGGTGTTCGGCTTCTTCGGCCTCGATGTGATCGCCGTCTATATCGCTTTCCGCGCCAACTATCGCGCCGCGCGCGCCCGCGAGGAAATCTCGGTATCGCGCACCAGCCTCGACATCCGCAAGACAGCACCTTCCGGACGCTCGGAGGCGCATCATTTCAACCCGTTCTGGACGCGGTTCTCGATCGCCCGCCACAGCGAAATCGGCATCACCAGGATGGCCGTCGAAGCGCAGGGCAAGAGCGTGGCGATCGGCGGCTTCCTCAATCCCGACGACCGCGAAAGCTTCGCCACCGCCTTTTCGCGCGCGCTGGCGACCGCCAAGACGCGCTGAGCATGATCCCGAACCGAAGTCCGCGTCAGCGAAAAGTGGACGCCGGTTTTGCTTTCGCTGAGCTGCGGTTCGGACAAGATCATGCTCCGAGCAAGTCAAGCAAATCAGAAGCGGTAGCGCAGCAGCCTGCCGACCTTGCGCATGGCGGGGACATGCCTCCAGAGGCCGACGAACAAGCATGCGGACCAGCCCAGCGCCCCTTGTTCCGGTTTCTAGGATGGTCTGGGTGCCTGCGTCAGGAAGGCAAGTTTCGGGTGGTTGCAAAGCTCTGGAAGACCGATATTCGCGGCCAAGGAGACATTGCCATGAACGCGCAGATGACCATGAATACGCAGATGAAGCCGATCGCGATCCTTGAGAACGATATCACCCCGGAAGGCAGCGACTATGATGTCGTGCGCCGCGCCATCGAGAAGATCAGCCTCGACTATCGCGACCAGCCCTCGCTGGAGGTGCTGGCCGAGGAAGTCGGCGAGACGCCGACCGGCCTGCAGAAGCTGTTCACCCGCTGGGCCGGCCTGTCACCGAAAGCCTTTCTGCAGGCGGTGACGCTCGACCACGCGCGCAGGCTGCTCGATTCCGGCATGCCGCTGCTGGAGACCTCGTTCGAGCTCGGCATGTCCGGCCCCGGCCGGCTGCACGACCTCTTCGTCACCCATGAGGCGATGTCGCCCGGCGACTACAAGACGCGGGGCGCGGGCCTCACCATCCGCTACGGTTATCACATCTCGCCTTTCGGCATCGCGCTGATCATGGTCACTGACCGCGGCCTCGCCGGCCTCGCCTTCTGCGATGCCGGCGGCGAGCGGGCTGCCTTCGCCGACATGTCCGGCCGCTGGCCGAACGCGACTTATGTCGAGGACATGTCGGCCACCCAGGCTTACGCCGCGCGGGTCTTCGACCCGACCAACTGGCGCGCCGACCAGCCGCTGCGCGTGGTGATGATCGGCACCGATTTCCAGCTGCGCGTCTGGGAAGCCTTGCTGCGCATCCCGATGGGCAGGGCCTGCACCTATTCCTCGATCGCGGCGAGCATCGGCGCGCCAAGCGCCAGCCGGGCCGTCGGTGCGGCGGTAGGCGCAAACCCGATGTCCTTCGTGGTGCCTTGCCATCGGGCGCTGGGCAAGTCCGGCGCGCTCACCGGCTATCACTGGGGTCTGACGCGCAAACGCGCCATCCTCGGTTGGGAAGCGGGACAAGTGACGTCCTGAAACATTCGATTTTTTCGCATGCCATTGCGAAAAAACCGCGTATCGTAATATAAATCGGTACATCCTAAATAATTGATCGATTCATCTGCGAAATGCAACCGGAGACAACCTATGGTTACAGCCGGTTTTCTTGTAAGTTGCTTCCCCGCGTTATTTCACTTAACGCTAAATTAACCACGATAAAGGGAAGATGACCCGACGTTGAGCCGGCACCATCCGGCTCGAAGGAGGGATCTCAATGAAAATCGCTCGGGCCGCAATGGCAGCAGGCCTGCTGGCCGCCTGCGCCTGCCAGACGGCATCGGCCGCTACCGGAAACGTGCTTTTCAACGGCACGATCACCGCGACCTGCACCATCACGATCAACTCCAACGGCACGATGACCGTGAGCAGCAATCTTCAGTCGCTGAGCTCGCACAATGCCGGCGGCTCGGCAGGCAGCGCTCAGGTCGATACGACGGGCGGGGTCTCGCTCAGCGTGGACCCGGTGACAACGACCACCGTGCCGGCCTCGGACACGACGGCGACGACATGGACTCCGACCTTCGCCACTTCAGGCGCGCAGACGATTGCCGAAACCGGCACCGCGACCGCGCTGACGGTGCCGGGCACATCGACGGTCGCGGTCAATCTCGCCGGCACCAAGAGCGGCACGAACCGGTTCTCCGCCGGCAACTATCAAGCAACGGTGACGCTGCGCTGCGAATAGTCCTCACGCGAAAGGAGCGGTCCTTGAGAAGAATCGCATTGAGAAGAATTGCAATCCTGGCGGCGGGCCTGATCGCCGCGCTGCCTCCCGTAGCGGCGACCGGCCAGTCGATGACGCCGATGCGGGGCGAGGTGCGATCCTTCACCGATGCCTTTGCTGTCCGTGTCTTTCCGGGCAACCCGTACAACCAGCGCATCCGCGTCGAGGTCCATGTCTACGACCAGGATTTCCAGCCTGTCGCGGCCAGGATCACGCCGAGCGCGTTCCTTCTGGCCGGCCAAGCGTCGCGCCCGGTCCTGGTGGTCGTCCCGTTCGACGGCGCGAACGAGCGTAAAGTGCGTATCTGTACCGAGAGTATCCCCTTTCCAAGCGAGCAGACCCAGATAAGGGCACAGATATGCGGAAAGTTCTTCGGGCATCGCAGGTTCTGACCTTGTCCTTGCTGCCCGCCCTGGCTGTCGTCGGTCGGGGACTTGCCGAGGATATCCTGAACCTGAATCAGAACCAGACCGGTTTCAGCCTGCCCGGCGTCACCTTGCCCCAGGGCCAGGACGAGGTTCATGCCAGCGACGGCACGACCTGCCGCTCAGCCGTTTCCGGCAGCGGCGCCTATCTCGACCTCGGCGTCATCCGCGGCAACAACTCAAGCAACCAGACCAACAGCGACATCGCCACCTATGGCCGCGTGGTGATCCCGATCGGGCGGACGCCCAAACGCGTCGATTGCAGCCGCCTCTACGAGTTGGAAGTCGAGCGCCTGCAGTTGGAATTGAAGCTGCTCAAAATGGGCCTCGGCGCCGACGGCCAGACGACGGGAAGTGTGCCCGCCTCGCCGCCCCAGGACGCTGCGTCCCAAGCCAGCGCGGCGCAAGCCGGCGCGGCGCAAGCCAACGGGGTCCAAGCCAACGTGGCTCAAGTCAAATCAGCGGGATGGGCCAATGAAGGCTGGACCATCAGAGGCACGACCAGCAATGAGAAGAAGAAGCGGAAATAGAAGCGCGCTGTTAGCGCTGGCGGCGCTTGCCGGTCTCTGCCTTCCGGCGCAGGCGGCGATCATCGGCACCTGCACGATCATGATCGGCGCCTCGGGGACGATGAAATCGAACCCCGCCATCAACATCTTCGGCTCAAAGCAGGCAGGCGGGTCGAGCGCCGGCGCCACCATCACAGCGAACTCGACGCTGTGTTCCATCCTAAACCTGCTGGACTGCTATACCGTTTCCGCGCCGGCGCCGATCGCCTTTACCTCGGCACCGAGCGGCGGCGACACCAATGTCTCGTTCGCCTCCGTCTTCCGCCTCGACGGCTCGGGCGTGGACATACCGGGCAGCTCGCCGCAGCGGGTGACCAACGGCACCCACACCATCCAGGTCGATCTCACCGCCACGAAGTCGCCCGGCATCTTCCCGGCAGGCAACTATCAAGGCACGGTGACGGTGCGCTGCGAATGATGCCTGTGGGCCAAGAGCCCGCGCAACCGGCATGATCTGGCAACCGGCGGTCTTTGCGGCTAGCTTCGCCCCCAGCACGCAATTCCGCGATGAGCGCTTCGCCGCCCATTTCCCAGGAATTGCGAAAAGCAGAATCTTGGAGCAGGTCCGCCTTTCAAGCAAGGGCCGGGCCGCTTCAACGGGAGGCAGTTTTTGTGATTATCGTTGTCGGCTCGATCAACCTCGATCTCATTGCCAATGTCGACCGCCTGCCGGAACCCGGCGAGACGGTGCGCGGCTCGAGCTTTGCCACCGCCCCCGGCGGCAAGGGCGCCAACCAGGCGCTGGCCGCGGCGCGCGCGGGAGCCCAGGTGCGCATGGTTGGCGCGGTCGGCAAGGATAGCTTTGCCCCCGAAGCGCTCGCTTTGCTCAAGGCCGGCAATGTCGATCTCTCCGGTGTCGGCCAAAGCTTCGCCTCCACCGGCACGGCGCTGATCCTGGTCGGCGCCGACGGCGAGAACGTCATCGCCGTCGTGCCGGGCGCCAATGATTCGGTGGTGCCGGGCGATGTCACCAAGGCCTATCTCAAAAAGGGCGATGTCGTGCTCCTGCAGCACGAGATCCCGCTGCAGACGGTCGAGGCCGCGCTCGACGCGGCGCGCGCGGCGGGCGCCGTCAGCGTGCTCAACACCGCGCCTTTCCGGGCCGAAGCCGCCGGCTTCCTCGGCAAGGCCGACTATGCCGTCGCCAACGAGACCGAATTCGATCTCTACGGCGAAGCGCTGTCGCTTTCCGGGCGCGACCGCCCCGCCCGCATGCGCGACTACGCCCAAAAGACCGGCCGCGCCATCGTCGTCACGCTCGGCGGCGACGGCGTGCTGGCCGCAACGCCGGACGATTTCCTCACAATCCAGGCGCTAAAGATCACGCCGGTCGACACCGTCGGCGCCGGCGACACTTTTTGCGGCTATTTCGGCGCCGGCCTGTCGTCCGGCTTGTCGCTTGGGGATGCGATCACCCGCGCCGCCGCGGCCGGCTCGCTTGCCTGCCTGAAGCCAGGCGCGCAGCCGGCGATCCCACTGGCCAAGGATGTCGACGCTGCCCTGGCGGGAACGCGTTAAGCATGCGGCCCGTCACCAAGCATGCCCTGCCGGCGGCCGGCGATATCTGTCGCCTCTCCGCCGTCGAGCTCGCCGACAGGATCAGGCAAGGGCAATTGTCGGTGCGTGAAGTCGTCAGCGCTTCCCTTGACCGCATCGAGGCCGTCAACCCGCTGGTCAACGCTATCGTCTCGCTGCGCGAGCGCGCCGACATCCTGGCCGAAGCCGACAACGCCGATGCTCATCTGGCCCGCGGCGGCGAGGCCGGATCGCTGTTCGGCCTGCCGATCGCCATCAAGGACCTCGCCCTGACCAAGGGGCTGAGGACCACCTTCGGCTCGCCGATCTTCGCCGATTTCATCCCTGAAACGGACGACTTCTTCGTCGAGCGCATCCGCAAGGCCGGCGCCATCATCATCGGCAAGACCAATGTTCCGGAATTCGGCCTTGGCTCCAACACGTACAATCCGGTCTTCGGGCCGACGCTCAACGCCTTCGACCCGGCGCTGACCGCCGGCGGCTCGAGCGGCGGCGCGGCGGTGGCACTGGCGCTCAACATGCTGCCGGTCGCCGACGGCAGCGACTTCGGCGGCTCGCTGCGCAATCCGGCGGCCTACAACAATGTCTACGGCTTCCGTCCCTCGCAGGGGCTCGGGCCCGCCGGCCCCGGCATCGACGTCTTCCATTCGCAG
>NZ_RZSA01000024.1:0-15980 GCF_003998075.1 Mesorhizobium sp. M2A.F.Ca.ET.037.01.1.1
CCTGGGCGCCGAGGTCCGCGGCCTGGTCCGTTGCGCGCACGGTGACGGTGGTCTCGCCCTCTTCGGACTTCAGTGTCAAACCCTTGTCGCGCAACACGGCAAGGTGGGCGCCCCTGGCGATGAGACTTACTTCGGCATCGCCTTGTGCGGCGAGCCTGGCGCCTACGAGACCTCCGATCGCTCCGGCGCCGAACACGCAGATCCGCATCATCGGATACCCCGTTGCACGATCGAGCAATCCAGCAGCATCCGATCCACCTCGCGCGATGATCCTTCAAAGGTTGGCCGGAAGAGAGCCTCTTGGATCGGCGATCTAATAGCCAAGCGCGCATCCGTCCATGCGCGGATCCGAGCCTCCGATAAGCACTCCTTCGGACCAGTCGATCTTTATCATTTGTCCGCCGCCGAGCGGCTCGATTGGCTGGACGATGCGATGGCCGAGTTTTCTGAGTCCCTCGACCGTATCGACCGGAACGCCACGCTCGACCTGGGTTTCGCCCAGCGAATGGAAGACACGGGGTTGATCGATCGCCTCCTGCGGATCGAGCCCGAAGTCGACGACGCCGGTCAACACGTGTGTGTGTCCAAATGGCTGATAGTCCCCACCCATGACCCCGTAACAAAGGAATGGCCGACCGTCTTTCATGGCGAGTCCGGGCATGATCGTGTGGAGGGGGCGCTTGCCCGGCCCTATCGCGTTGGGATGAGCGGGATCGAGCGAAAAGCCCATGCCTCGATTTTGAAGGGTGATGCCATATGTCGGCGCGACCCGGGTTGATCCGAAGCCCCAATAGACGGAGTTGATGAAGCTGACGCAGTTGCGATCGCGGTCGACGACCGTCAGGTAAACAGTGTCCGATTTGCGCATCAGCGGCGGCGGCAGATGGTCTGCCACACGATCGCGGCGGATCTCATTTCGTAGGCGTGCGGCGTAATCCTTGGACAGGATTTCATTCACTGGGAATGCGGCATGCCGCGTGTCACAGACAAAAGCATCACGATCACGGTAGGCCAGTCTGCCCGCTTCGATTTCAAGGTGGAGGCGTTCAGCGCTCATGGGCTCGAGCGCCGCGAGATCAAAACCCTCGAGGATGTTGAGCATGAGGAGCGCGGTGATGCCCTGGTTGTTGGGCGGAATCTGGCAGACTTCCATGCCCCGGTAATCCGTCCGGACCGGCTCGACATATTCGCCTGCGGCGATCTCGAAATCTTCAATTGTGTGATGGCCACCCAGACCGAGCAGATAGCTCACGATGTCCTGAGCCACGGGCCCTTTGTAGAATCCATCTCTGCCTTTGGCGGCGACCAGGCTGAGCGCGTCAGCCAGGCCTGGGTTGCGAAATACCTCCCCTGCCCGAGCGGCCCGGCCACGCGGAAGAAAAACGCGGGTTGCATTGGGGTCGCGCCGCAACCGCGGTTCCTCCAAAGCCCAATCTTCCGCCACCCGAGGGTGAACCGGAAATCCATCCCGCGCAAAGGCAATTGCCGGAGCAAGAAGCTCACCGATCTCCTTGCGTCCATGATCCGCCACGAGCCGGGTCCACGCATCAATCGCGCCCGGGATAGTAACGGCATGCGGGCTTGAATCCTCAAGTTGGCCATGGCCAACGGCGAGTTCGTCAGCTGGAAGCCTGGAAGGTGCTCGCCCGGAGCCGTTGTAGGCAACGATCTGATCGGTGCCATTCTTGGCCATGATGACAAAGCAGTCGCCGCCGATTCCGGTTTGCTGCGGCTCCACGACTGCAAGCACAGCGGCCGCGGCGACTGCCGCATCGATTGCCGCGCCTCCACTTTGCAGCACCTCAATGGCCACTCGCGCCGCATGGGGGTTGTGGGTGGCCGCCATGCCATTCATGGCCATTGCCGGAGAGCGGCCAGGAAGTTGGAAGTCGCGCATCGTGTTCTCCTATCGGCAACGGTGAGAATGAAAGGCGCAAGCCTAGAGCTGCGCCGTCATTCCAATTTGCTTGTCAGTTACAATTGAAAGATGTCGCGACGGCACTTGGCCTCGCGCCCTGTAGACTTCGAATTCGCTTTCCTGAAGCGAAGGAGCACGGCTCTGGAAGCACTCCTGGCGCGTGAAACACTCTTGGTCATGGCTATGCCAGCCCAAGCTTTGCCGCCAGGCCAATGCGCTGCATCTTGCCCGTGGCGCCCTTCGGAATTTCGGGCACAAAGACCACACGTCTTGGCACTTTGAAGTCCGCAAGCCGACCAGCGGCGAACTCGCGAATATCGCGCTCGCCGGCCTGGGCGCCCTCCCTCAGGACAATGACCGCGGCAACGTCCTCACCGAGCTTGTTATGCGGTATGGCGAAGGTCACCGCCTGATGAACCGCCGGGTGGGCCATCAGGACTTCATCGACTTCAAGCGGGGCGATTTTCTCGCCACCGCGGTTGATGATCTCTTTGAGCCGACCGGTAAGGCGAAGAAAACCATCATCGTCCATCACGCCCTGATCTCCGGTGCGAAACCATCCTTTGGTGAACGCCTCGGAGTTGGCCTTTGGATTGTTCTCGTAACCGCGCGTCACGTTAGCGCCGCGTGTGACAATTTCTCCTACCTGTCCCAGAGGAAGCAATCTCCCGTCTTCGGACATGATCGCTACCTCGGGTCCCGCGGCGAGGCCGACACTTCCTGGCTTGCGCTGGCCTGGCGGCAACTGATTGGACGTCATCTGATGAGCGTTCTCAGTCATCGAATACGCTTCGATTACCGGACAGCCAAAAACCCGCTCCATTTCGGCGAAGACGGGTGCCGGCAAAGATGCCGAGCTCGAACGGATGAATCGCAAAGGATTGGCCCCAATCGTTTCCGCATTGCCGCTGCTGCGGGCGAGGATCGCCTGGTGCATTGTCGGCACGGCCGTATACCAGGTCGGTCTAGCCTCGCTCATCCAGCCGAAGAACTTCAGGGCGTTGAATCCGGGCGTGCAGAAGACGCTGGCGCCAGCCGACAGGCTTGCCAGTACAGCCGCGACCAGACCGTGAATATGGAACAGCGGCATGATGTTAAGGCAACGGTCCGACGGCCCGAGCTTGAGCGTCCGCACGATATTTGCCGCTGAAGTAAGGAGGTTCGTGTGACTAAGCGGTACTATTTTAGGTCTGGAGGTCGTACCCGAAGTATGCAGGACCAGCGCGACATCCTCAGAATCCGCCGGCCCCGGCCTGGTGGCCGCCGACGGCGCGCCCGACAGATCAAAGAGCCCCGCTGGACCCTCCGTTCGCGCATGCAGGTGGATTATCGGTATCCCGACACGCACAGCCGCAGCAAGTGCGGGACTGTTGCTGCCGGCTGCGACGAGAAGCGCCTTCGCCTTGAGATCGTCCAGGTAAAAGAAGAACTCGTCCTCGCGGTAGGCTGGATTGAGTGGAGCTGTCGTACAGGCGGTTGCGCAGGCGAGGAAGGCGGCAACCATCTCTGGGCCGTTATCAAGAACGATCGCGAGCTTGTCACCCCTGCCAACGCCAAGATTGTTGAGCGATAGGACCGTTCGATCGACAAGAGCCAGCAGTTCTCCGAAGGCGACGTCCGAGCGAGCAGGAGCGCCAATTGCTTGCCCCCCCGAGGTCGCGGAACTCAGAATATCGCGGATCGTGTTCATGCGTACCGCTCTCACTCTTTCCTGCTGATGACCCGAGACAAAAACGCCGCGGTTCTTTCATGAGCCGGCGCGGTGAAGAATTGCTCCGGAGGAGCGTCCTCAATTATCCGGCCGCCGTGCATCATGATCACGCGGTTCGCCACCTCGCGCGCGAAGCCCATCTCGTGGCTCACCACAATCATGGTCATCCCCTCGCGGGCGAGTTCCTTCATGACGTCCAGGACTTCGCCAATCATCTCGGGATCGAGCGCACTGGTGGGCTCGTCGAACAGCATGAGCGCGGGACGCATAGCCAGAGCGCGGGCGATGGCGACACGCTGCTGCTGGCCGCCGGAGAGTTGCGTGGGATAGGTATCCTCTTTGTCGGCCAGGCCAACGCGAGCGAGAAGTGCGCGGCCGGTTCGAAGCGCTTCCTCCCGCGGGATCTTGCGCACGTGAATCGGCGCTTCAATGATGTTCTCGAGAGCCGTCAGATGCGGAAACAGGTTGAACAGCTGGAACACCATCCCGATCTCGCAGCGCTGGCGGGCAATGTTGCGCTCGCTGTCTTCCACAAGCTGACCGTTGCGCTCGCGGTAGCCAATCAAATGGCCGTTGACCTCGATGCGACCTTTCTGGATCCGCTCCAGATGGTTGATGCAGCGTATGAAGGTGGTCTTGCCCGACCCCGATGCGCCAACAATGACGACCACCTCTCCCTTACGAACGGTAAGATCGATCCCCTTGAGGACATGAAGATCGCCGAAGTGTTTTTCCACCCCGCGCGCGGTGACAATGGCGGGCTCAGCCGCCGGATCATCGCTCATCGCGGTTCTCCAATCTGGCCAAAACCGAACAGGCGCCGATATCCCCTTGATCCAACTTTGCGGGCCGCTGCCGAGGCAGGATCGCCAAACCGTGACTCGAGGCGCTGCTGTACGAAGCCCCAGAGCGTGGTGAGCGTCAGGTAGTAGCAGGCGACCACCATATACAGCTCAAAAACACGAAAGGTTACAGAGGTTACCATCTGCGTTGCGAGCAGAAGTTCGGGAACGCCGATCACGCTCAGCAGTGTTGTGTTTTTCAGCATGCTGTTGAACTCGTTACCCAGGGGTGGGACAACCACGCGCGCTGCCTGCGGCAGGATAATGCGGCGCATGTAGAGGCCATAAGTCATTCCCAGGGACTTTGATGCTTCCGTCTGGCCTATGGCGACGGAATTGATTCCCGCGCGAATGATCTCCGCCATGTAGGCAGCTTCGTTCAGCGTCAATGCAAGGATTCCCGCCTGCATATTGCCGGGAAGGACCGCAAAACCGAGATCAATATCCTCGAAACGGAAAATGTTCGCGGCAGCCAGACCGGTGTAAATGAAGACGATCTGCACCAACAATGGCGTGCCGCGAAAACCCCACACGAAGATCCGTGCAGGCACTTGTAGTATGTGATGCTTCGAAATCCGGGCCAAGGCTATGAAAAGCCCCAGGAGCGTTCCGAAGCCTTGGGAAATCACGCTGATGCTTAAGGTCAGCCAAAGCCCATGCAAATAGACGGAACTTGGCTGGAACAGGTATTCCCAAAAAACGCTCCATTCGAAGTTCATGGTGACCGCCTACTCGATGGCGTCCCCTTCGAGCCCCCATTTCGCGAGCAACTTCTTGTAGGTGCCGTCGGCCTTCATCGATTCGAAGGCCTTCTGGACCGCATCATGCATCTCGGCTTCACCCTTGCGGGTGGCGATCCCGGTCTTGATCTTGGCGAACGGCTCACCGCCAATGTCGAAGATATGGCCAGCCTTCTGAAGGAAGAAAGCAGCCGTTTCGAGGGTGGTTCCGTAGACATCAACCTGGCCAATTTGCAGCGCCTGGCGAGCATCGGAATCCTTGGGGAAGACCGTGACCGTCACCTCGGGTTTTCCAGCCTCCTTGAATTTCTTGTTCTGTTCGTCCAGCAGGCTCTGGATCGTCGTGCCATTGTCCACGGCAGCCTTGAGACCTGAAAGATCCTCAAGCCCCTTGACGTTCTTCGGGTTTCCCTTCGGCACCAAGAGCGACTGGCTTGAATACATGTAGTTGGTGAAGTCCACGACTTCGCGGCGCTGCGGCTTGTCGAAAAGCTGGGACAGAATGGCATCGCACTGCTTCGCCAGGAGAGCCGGAATGATCGCGCTGAATGCAGTTTCCTTCCACTCGACCTTCACCCCCATCCGCTTCCCGATCTCGGTGCCGATATCGACATCCAGACCACCTAGAACCTGATTTTCATCATAGAAGCCGAGCGGCGGATTCCCGAACTCCGCGCAATACGTGATCTTGCCCGCCTTGGCGATATCCGCCGGCGGTGTCACTTCCGATGCATGAGCAACGCCAACCGCGAAGATGAGCGCGATGGCACAACCGGCAGTTTTGGAAACACGAGACATTTGACAACCTTCCCATTCTTTATCGGCCCAACGATTTGGACCATTGCGTATTGGTCTATATCCCGATAGTCTTATGTTATGATTTTCGCTATCTATTCCCCAACGTATAGGCCCTGTCAACATGGTGGGCGCTTGCCGATTGAAATAAACCAATATCGAATGGTCTAAAATGAAGAGATCCGACTACGCTCACCAGAAGCTTGACGAAATGCTGCGGGAAAATCGCCTCCAGCCGCAGAGTCGACTTCCGCCGGAACGAGATCTGGCGCGTCAGCTCGACGTCAGTCGTATGGGGCTGCGAGTGGCGCTTGATCGGCTCGAGGCGGAAGGACGAATCTGGCGTCATGTCGGTCAAGGCACTTTTGTTGGTCCGCGTCCCGAAAAAGCACCAACACAACTGTCGTTCGTTACCGCAAACACGAGCCCGGCCGAGGCGCTCGAGGCACGACTGGCGATCGAACCCCAGATCGCCCGAATGGCGGCGTTGCGCGCGAGCGAACTTCAGATCTCCGATATGTTCGTGCTTGTTCAGAAGGGAAGGGTCTCGGGAGATCCCGCTGCGTGGGAGTCCTGGGACGGGCAGTTCCACCGGGCGCTGTGTCTCGTCACAGGCAATCGGCTCCTGCTTTCCATCTTCGACAGCTTCAACGCAATACGACGGCAAAGGACATGGAACCAGCTTCGTCAGGCCGTGCTCACGCCGGAGCGGCGGGAGCATTATGCGCAACAGCACAAGAATATTCTCGAGGCGATCAGCGATCGCGACGCTGTGCAAGCTGAATTGGCTATGCGCGCGCATATAGAAGACGTAGCACGCAGTCTGCTCGATCCCCGTGGGTAAGCGAATATGCGGGTTCACCTGCCGTCGAAAAAGCAGCTGGACCAGCTTGCCTACCGGTCGAGTGTCAGTCGCGATCGGAATTTCCACGACGGCTAGACGTGCTTTCCATCTTTTGCGCAACGTGAGCCCTTGACCGCGCATCGATAGGTGCCCTCGAGGGGAGTGGCCAAGGCAGCATAGGCTTAGGCATTCAAAGGCAGAGCCTTGCGGTTAGCGCAATGCCAGTTGCTCAGTTCCGGCCGATGATGTCTTGGCTGCGCGATTCATCTGTTGTGTCGCCGATCGGGCTTGTCAGATTAAGTAACAACGCCAACACGACAATACCGACAAAGGCGGCGAAGGTGCTGGCGGCAGCGAGCCATCGCAGAGCTGCCTCGTCCACTTCCACCGGAGCTTTGCCGGTTTGGTGCCATGGGCCGGCAACAACGTAGCCAATTGCTCGTGCGATCATATAAGGACACTCCTGTTCCCTACAGGAGCATTCATACGAGATAATCGCTGGTGCGGTCGATGCGAGGATTGCGCTGCAAACATTGACGAAATTCAAAGTGTGTGGTTATGGGCTTCGCGCGTTCCCAGAACCACCTGAGTATCGGCCGATCCCAATTGCTTTGCGCTGGTGGTTAGCGTGCATCAGGCTCGAGGAAGCGCTCAAAAACCTTGGAGAAGGCTGCAAAAGCCGGGGCCTTCGGAGCGCTTTTGGAAATCGACGTGGCCCATTGATGCCGGGATCGGTAGACGAGGGATTTACACTCAACCGGCTTCAGTTCGCTTCGTTCCACCCAATACCTTGCGTAGTGCTCAGGCAGGAACCCCACATACCCTCCTGAAAGCAGCATCACCAACATCGCTTCCATGTTGTTGATTGTGGCGTGGTAGCGCAAGGCAGGAAAGTACTCCTCGTCGAACGGCTGCCGGTATCCTCTCATCACGAAGGGGTACTTCAAGACCTCGTCCTCCAAGATCTCCTCGGCCGTTTTGGAAAACAGCGGATGACCTCGGCCGACAAAAAGGCGATGGGTCTCTTCCAGGAGAGGCCTGAAGTGAATACCGCCAATGTCGCGGACATAGGGTACGATCGCGCCGTGCATGTGGCCCGACAGGATTGCCCTCTCAAGGTCAAGCCGATCTGAAACGACGAGCTCCACATGGACATCATGGTCTAGCTCGTTGAACTCCCTAAGAGCCAGTGCAAGCGGAAAGCGCGGATCCATCGTGAGGCAATCAACCATGCCGATCACCAGCCGACCAGCGAGCCGTTTCTTAAGCCCTGCCATGCTGCCAGCGAAGTCATCGAGCTGAGCAAGCATTCGCTTGGTTTCCTCGTAGGCTGTGCGACCTTTTTCGGTAAGACGAAAACCGCTCCGGCCCCGTTCACACAAACGAAAACCAAGCCGCTTTTCCAAGTCGGACATATGCAGGCTGATCGTTGAGTGTCCCACGTTCAACGTAATCTGGGCGCCTGTATAGCTTTCGGCCTCCACTACGGCAACGAACACCCGCAGCAGCCTGAGATCCAGGTCCATTACCCTCGTCGGCATCCGGCTCTCCACGTTGTTACATTGAAAAACGCTCAAACGAACTCAAGAGCATTCACCTTTTCTCCGAAACGACAAACTGAGATTGGTGCTTCCAACGTGTCAAGACAGGGAGATTGATCGTGGGAATAGTCGCACAGCCAAACATTGCCGATCGCAAGATCCTCAATGTTGCCGAGCACACCGAGCATGTCACCTTCCAGCCGACAGTTCGACCGACGGCCCGTGGCTATCATTTGCCAATGATCTCCCATGACCGCCTCGCCTTCTCACCGGAAGAATTCGTCAGGCGCTATGACCTGATCCAATCCTCAATGGACGATCTGGGGCTGGACGCGCTCCTCGTGCGTGGCCCGGAAAACATTACCTATTTCTCCAGCTACGAAACGCCCGGCTATTACCGTTACCACTGCATCGTCGTGCCGAAGGACGGAGAGCCGGTCTTTCTCGTTCGGGACTTCGAGTGGATAAACACACCGGAATTCGCCTGGTCCACGAAATTCGTAAAGGTATACGACTGGGATCACGCACCGAGCGTCACGGCCAATGTCCTCGATCAGCTCGGTCTTGGAAGCAACAAGCGCATAGGGGTCGAAAAGCAGAGCTTTTTCTACACCGTAGACGAGCACGAGACGCTCGCCCGGGCAGCTCCAACCAACGAGTATGTAGATGCTACCCACGTTCTGTGGAACGCCCGCATGATCAAATCAGCGGAAGAAGTCGAGGTGATGCGCAGATCGGCCGCGCTCGTCGATGTGGCAATGCAGGCGGGGTATGAGGCAACATGCCCAGGCGCCACCGGCGACGAGATCAACGGAGAGGTAAACAGAGCGCTGCTGGCGGCTGGCGGAGAATACATGGGTCTGCCTCCCTTCGTGCTCGCTGGAGAACGCAGTTGTCTGCCCCATCAGACGGGCGGGAAAAATGCGCTGGGTAGGGACGATCTTATGTACTTTGAGATTTCCGCTTCGCATCGCCGATATACGGCAGCCTTGATGCGTACGATCTTCCTTGGCAAGCCCAAGGATGAGTGGCTAAGGGCCGCGCAGGCATGCATCGACGCTACGTCCGCAGCGCTTGCGTTTATCAGGCCAGGCGTTTCCTCGCACGATGCCGATACTGTCGCACGCGCAGTCACCACCAAGGCGGGCTTTGCGCCTTACCACCGCAACCGTCTGGGCTACAGCATTGGCGTTAGCTACCCGCCGGATTGGGGCGAAGGCGAGATCATTTCCCTGCAGCAGAATGAACCCCGTTTGCTCCAGCCCGGCATGACTTTCCATATGCCGCCACTTTGCCTGAAGTATCGTGAGTACGGCATCGGGTTCTCGGAAAGCATTCTGGTGACCGAAAGCGGCTGCGAGAGGTTTTCGAAACTTCCGAGGGAGATCGTCATAAAGGCCTAGGATGTCAGGTGATATTCGCGCCTTGTTGAACCTCGACCGTCTTTTGGGCGACATTCGGACGCTGGCGGGTTTTGGTGCCGTGGAAGCAGGCGGGATTGATCGTCCCGCTTTCTCCCCCGCGATTGTCGATGCCGAAGAATGGCTGATGCAGGCCATGCGCCAAGCCGGCATGACGGCGCGCCGCGATGGTGCCGGCAACATCATCGGTCGGCTGGGGCCACAGACCGGCAGAACGTTGATATGCGGATCCCATATCGACACCGTGCGCGGCGGCGGCTCGCTCGACGGGACCCTCGGAGTGCTGGCGGGTCTGGAGTGTGCCCGCGCAATCGCCGCCAGCGGATTGCAGCCGTCCGCCGGATTCGAGGTCGTCGCATTCGCGGATGAAGAAGGCGCTTACCACGGCTTGCTGGGTTCCAAGGCGATGGCCGGAGCGCTGGAGCCGGACGACATTCAAGACAGCGGCGCCTTGGCTATGGCCATGCTGGCCGTCGGTCTTGATTTCAGCGCAGTAAGCAAAGCTGCGCGCAAGCTGGACGAGGTGGAGGCCTATTTGGAGCTGCACATCGAGCAGGGCCCGGTGCTCGAGCGCTTGGGGCTGGACATCGGCATCGTAGACGCCATCGTCGGCATGGATCTGTCCAGCTACACCTTGACAGGCAAGGCGAGGCACTCGGGGTCGACACCGATGGCCGACCGCCAGGATGCGCTCGTCTGTGCAGCCTCGGCAATCCACAGCGCCATTGCGGCAATGGTTGAGGAAGGTTTGGCTGACGCCGGCACCATGACGTTCGGCAATCTGCGCGTCAGTCCAGGGTCAACGAACGTCGTTCCAGGGCAGGTGATCGTAGACAGTGAGGTAAGAGCCCCGAATCGCGAAACCATCGCTGCCCTCAGATCCATCGTCGACAGGGCCTTTCAGAACGCAGCCGGCCAAGCCGGGTTGACGACGGTCAGAGGTCGTAACGTTATCGATCCACCTGCTCCCCTCTCGAAGGGGTTGCGCGACCGTCTCTTCGCCATCGCCGCCAAAAACAATCTGCAGTGCGAGCTGCTGTCGTCTGGTGCTTGTCACGATGCCCAGGTCTTCGCCAGCCGTGACGTGCCGACGGCGATGATATTCATCGAGAGCAAGGGCGGTATCAGCCATCACAGCGACGAGCATTCGACGCCGGCCGCGATCCGCGCGGGCGCCGAGTTTCTGCTTCTCGCGGTTCATGACTTGCTGGTTCGCGGGACGCGGTAAGGCGAACCGCAATGTTTGCGGCGCTCATCACAACCGCTTGCCGGGGCCCGAACTTTCACCTCTGAGCAAAGTATCGCGCAGCAGATTCGACTGGCCCGACAGCCGATTCAGCATCTCATTTTCGGCCTGCTTCGCGACAATCAGACGTCAAGGCGCTGGGGCGCCGATTGCTTGTGCGGGATAGCCAAATGAAGACTTATCGTATCGCACTCATCCCTGGCGATGATGTGGGCCGCGATGTCACAGCCGCAGCTTGGCAGGTCCTCGGCAGGGTCGCTGACAATTCTGGTTTCAAGTTCCAAGGCACGGAATTTCCTTGGTCGTGCGCCTTCTACAAGGAAACAGGAGCAATGATGCCAAACGATGGCATCGAGATCCTGCGAGCTTTCGATGCTATTTTGCTTGGCGCCGTGGGCTGGCCGGCGCTGGTCCCGGATTCCGTCTCGCTGCACGGGCTGTTGTTGCCGATCCGCAAGGCCTTCTCGCAATATGCCAACATCAGGCCGCATCGCTTGTTGCGTGGTGTGACTAGCCCGTTGCGGTCGCAAGACTTCGATATTTTGTGCATCCGTGAGAATACCGAGGGCGAGTATAGCGGCGCGGGCGGACGTATCCATCAGGGCACAGATGGGGAAGTTGCCGTGGAAACGTCCATCTTTACGCGCCGCGGGCTGGAACGCATCCTGCGTTTCGCGTTTGAACAGGCACGAGCCCGTAGAGGCAGGCTTGCCTCGGTGACAAAGTCGAACGCCCAGAAATTCTCGATGGCGTTTTGGGACGATGTCGCCAGGGAACTCAGCTCCGAGTACCCCGATGTTGCCCTGACCAGCTATCATATCGACGCAATGGCTGCGCGGATGGTTATGGCCCCGGAAAGCCTCGATGTCGTAGTGGCTTCCAACCTCTTTGGCAACATCCTCACCGACCTCGGGGCAGCCATTCAGGGCGGGTTGGGCTTCGCGGCATCGGCTAACATCAATCCGGAACGCACCGCGCCATCAATGTTCGAGCCCGTGCACGGCTCCGCTCCGGACATCGCCCATCTCGGCATCGCGAACCCGATCGCGACTATCTGGTCCGGGGCGATGATGCTCGACCATCTCGGAGAAGCGGGAGCGGCCAGGCGCCTCATGAGCGCCCTGGAAGCGACGACCGCGCGAGGCATCGCCACCGTCCACGGCAAGGACAGAACTGACGCTATCACCGCCGCGGTTCTCACCGCGCTCGATTGACCAAGGGGGCCGCTATGCACGGTTTGCAAGACAAGGAACTGTTTCGACAGGCTGGGCTGATTGCCGGCGCATGGGTTCCTGCCGTTTCGGGCAAAACGTTGCCCGTCACTG
Organism: Mesorhizobium sp. M2A.F.Ca.ET.037.01.1.1; assembly: GCF_003998075.1. NCBI lineage: Bacteria > Pseudomonadati > Pseudomonadota > Alphaproteobacteria > Hyphomicrobiales > Phyllobacteriaceae > Mesorhizobium > Mesorhizobium sp. M2A.F.Ca.ET.037.01.1.1. The sequence goes on from NZ_RZSA01000024.1 coordinate 12,384, forward strand.
ATCCGGCCACGCAGGTAGTGATCGGCACCGTTCCCGCGATGGGCGGTGTGGAAACCAAGCTGGCGATTGAGGCGGCCGCTTCTGCCTTCGAGGCGTGGAGGAAGACGACGCATGCCGAGCGCGCCGCGCTGCTGGAGGCATGGCATGCACTGATGATCGAACATCTCGACGACCTTGGACTGATCCTGACCACGGAGCAGGGTAAGCCTCTGGACGAAGCAAGGGGAGAGATTCGCTACGGCGCATCGTTTGTGAAGTGGTTCGCGGAGGAGGCCCGCCGCATTAACGGCTGCACCATCCCCTCGCCTACACACGGCCGCCGGATCGTGGTCCTCAAGGAGCCGGTAGGCGTTTGCGGCATCATCACGCCCTGGAACTTTCCGAACGCGATGATCACGCGCAAGGTTGCGCCAGCGCTCGCGGCCGGATGCACCGTGGTTGTCAAACCGGCGCAATACACGCCCTATTCCGCGCTCGCCCTCGCGGTGCTGGCAGAGCGGGCAGGAATTCCTCCTGGCGTGATCAACGTCGTCACAGGCCAACCGGGTGAGATCGGTGAGGAGATCATGGCCAATGAGACGGTACGCAAGATCTCATTTACCGGCTCGACCCGAATAGGATCGCTGCTAATGCGCGGTGCATCCGATACCGTGAAGCGTCTTTCACTGGAACTCGGCGGCAACGCCCCCTTTATCGTCTTCGATGATGCCGACCTAGATCTTGCCATTGAAGGGGCGATCGTCTCCAAATTCAGAAATGGTGGTCAGACGTGCGTCTGCGCCAATCGCCTCCTGGTACAGGACGGCGTCTATGATGTGTTCGCGAAGAAGCTTGCGGTGCGCGTCAACGCAATGAAAGTCGGTCCGGGCACGGAAGCGGGGGTCGCGATTGGCCCGATGATCAACGACGCCGCCGTTGCCAAGATCCGGGAGCACGTCGAGGACGCGCTGGCCAAGGGCGCCGAAGTCATCACCAAGGAGCACGACCTGCCGAAAGGATCGCAATATGTCGCCCCGGTCGTGCTGACCGGCGCGAAGACCAGCATGCTGCTGGCCAGCGAGGAGACCTTCGGTCCGGTCGCGCCACTTTTCCGCTTCAAGACAGAAGAGGATGCCATAGCAATTGCCAACGCAACGCCATTTGGGCTCGCCGCCTATTTCTACACTGAGAACCTCAAGCGCGCCTGGCGCGTCGGCGAGGCGCTCGAGTTCGGCATGGTCGGTCTCAACACCGGTGCGATCTCGACCGAAGTCGCACCTTTCGGCGGCGTCAAGCAATCGGGTCTCGGTCGCGAGGGCTCGCAGGCAGGCATCGAGGAATACCTTGAAACGAAAGCATTCCATTTCGGCGGCTTGAGCTGATTCATCGGCAGGCATCAGGAAACTCCCCACCTCAACGGGGCTGCCCGGCAGCCCCTTCTTTTTTGCTCCGGCAAAGCCGCTCGCGAGCGGGGGTGGCGACCCAACAAGATGCTGCGTCGGTCGACTCGAGAGATCAAGATTGCGCAAAAACGACCTCGTTCAAAAAGATGTTCCAAGTCGATCGCGCTAAAGTTCGGGAAGGTTTCGCCCCAAATCCTTATCTGGAGATCCAGAATGTTCAGCAACTCACTTGTGGAACTCGACCGTGCTCATCTGGTGCATCCGGTTGCCTCATATCGAGGCCACGAAAGGATGGGTGTTCGGATCCTCAAAAACGCCAAGGGCGCAACCGTAACCGATGCTGCCGGTCACCGATTGATTGATGGTTTCGCTGGCCTATGGTGCGTCAACGCCGGTTACGGGCAGGAGAGTCTCATCGAGGCGGCGACGCGCCAGCTCAGCGAACTGCCATACGCGACCGGCTATTTCAGCCTGGGATCCGAGCCTGCCATACGACTTGCGGCCGAATTGGCGGAACGTGCTCCGGGCGATCTCAATCACGTCTACTTTACGCTCGGTGGATCGGACGCAGTCGATAGCACGGTGCGGTTCATCCGCTACTATTGGAACGCGAATGGGAAGCCGGAGAAGGATCAGTTCATTTCGCTCGGGCACGGCTATCACGGCTCTTCCACGGTCGGTGCCGGCCTGACGGCGCTTCCGGCGTTTCACGCCGGGTTCGGCCTGCCCTTCGATTGGCAGCACAAGATTCCTTCACACTATGTCTATCGCAATCCAGTTGGGACGGATCCTTCCGCCATTATCGCAGCCTCGCTGAAAGCGCTCGAGGCCAAGATTGCCGAGGTGGGCGGGGCTGAACGCGTCGCCGCATTCTTTGCAGAACCGATTCAGGGATCCGGGGGTGTGCTCGTGCCGCCGGCCGGCTGGCTGAGGGCGGTCCGGAAACTCTGCCAGGACAAAGATATCCTTTTCGTAGCGGACGAGGTCATCACCGGGTTCGGTCGCACCGGACCGCTGTTTGCGTGCGAGGAGGATGGCGTCGTCCCTGACCTCATGACGGTGGCCAAGGGATTGACCTCTGGGTATGTACCGATGGGGGCGGTGTTCATGAGCCATAAGGTCTACGACGTCATTGCTGATCGCGCAGGCGAGAATGCCGTCGGTCATGGTTACACCTATTCGGCGCATCCGGTTTGCGCCGCCGTCGGTCTGGAGGCCCTGCGACTCTACGAAGGCGGGCTGCTGGATAATGGGAGGCGCGCGGGAGCCCGCCTCATGGCCGGTTTGGAAAGCCTGAAAGACCATTCCCTGGTAGGAGACGTTCGCGGACGAGGAATGCTCGCTGCCGTGGAACTTGTCGTCGACAAGGAGCGCAAGACCCCCCTCCCCGCCACAGCCGAACCGGCGCGGCGAATTTTCGACAGGGCCTGGGACAACGGGCTGATCATCCGTGCGTTTCCCCAAGGCGTACTCGGCTACGCCCCGCCGCTATGCTGCACCGATGCCGAGATCGACGCCATCGTCGCAGCGACGCGCAAAACGCTCGATCAGACCCTAGCTGACAAGGATGTTCGCCAAGCCATGGCCTGAGCCCTGCCGCGACTCATTTTGGGAAAAGTGTTGGAAGTGGAATATGGGTTCTGGCGATGGGAGATTTGAGCACGACAAAACTGAAGTACTTGTCGATGCCGGCATCGACGCCAGTCAGCCGCTCCATGATGGTCTGGTACTCGCTGATACCGGCGGTGACAAATTTTAACAGGTAATCGTAACCGCCGGACACCAAATGGCACTCGATCAGCTGCTCGATCTTTTCGACCGCAACCAAGAATTTTGCAAAATCGATCTGGCGATGGTTCTTCAGCGTGACTTCGGTGAAAACCGTGAGGGTTTGCCCCAGCTTGGCTACATTGATGAGGGCTGAATACCCCTCTATGTAGCCGTTATCCTGCAACCTCTTCACCCGCATCAGGCAGGGGCTCGGCGTAAGGTTCACAAGCTCGGCCAAGTCCACATTTGTGACGCGGCCATTTTTCTGTAGTTCATGGAGGATCGTGATGTCGATCCGGTCGAGTTTTATGCCCATTTCTTGCCCACTCGCGCTGGGGGCCTCATCGTTTCAGATGCTCGGATTGATCTGTTGCACCCTAACGGAGACGAGGACGCAGCGTGGCTCGGTTCGGCGGCGATCCCGGATGCTGAAGGTCGCACAGCG